>JBKOZM010000106.1:0-12573 GCA_046725855.1 Chloroflexota bacterium
GGATGGACCGTCGTCGAGGCGGCGACCGCCGACGATGGGCGGTCGCTCGACGATCGCCTCTCGGCGCTGCAGGCCGCCGACGTCGACGCCTGGCTCGTGAGCGGCGGGTTCGACGACGCGCGCGCGGACCAGGCCCTGGAGATGGCCGGGCTGGTCGCGGCGGCGCGCGGCGCATCCCGCACGCCGGTGGTCTGGGCCGGATCGGCATCCCTCGCCGACGAGGTCGCTGATCTCTTCGAGCCCGGAGCGGTCATGTCGGTCGCCAACCCACGGCCTTCAGCCGGGACCGAGGACCCGCTGCCCCTGCGCCACACGTTGGAGGGCCTCTTGCAACGCCTGGTCGAGCCGGGCGGGGTGCGGCAGCTGACGCCAGTCTCCTTCCGCCGCGCCGTGGCGGAGCTGGCGCGCTCGAGCGAGCGTCGGGTGCTCGGCGTCGACCTCGGAGCTCGATACGCGAGCTGGGTGCTGGCCGATGCGGACGGCTCGGCCGAGAGCCGGATCTTCGCCGCCGGCGGCCTGTCGGCCTCCAGCCTGGTGGCGCCGGGTGGGCCGACCCGGTTGGCCCGCATGCTGCCGCTGGCGATCGACGAGCTGGCCGTGGCCGACGCACTGCAGAATCTGCGGGCCCGCCCGGGCACCCTGCCGCAGACGGAGGACGAGCTGGCGATCATGCACGCCGCCGCTCGGCAGCTGCTGGCCCAGGGCGCCGCCGATGAGGCCGACATCGCAGGCATCGACCTGCTGATCGGGTCCGGACGCACGCTGGCCGCCGCTCCGCGGCCGGGCCAGGCCGCCCAGCTGCTGCTGGACGGAGTCCGGCCGCTGGGCGTCACTGAGCTGGCGATCGACGGCGCCGGCGCGCTGTCGCCGCTTGGCGCGCTCGACGATGCCGAGATCTCCGAAGGGCTGGCGATGCTGCGTGACGACCTCCTCACCCCGCTCGGCGCGGCGGTCGTGTCGCGCGGCGGGCGGCCGGGCCAGCTGGCCATGCGCGTGACCGTGCACCGGGCCGGATGGCCGACCGCCGGCCCGGTCGAGCTGCGCAATGGCCAGCTCCAGCTGCTGCCGCTCGGACGCGGACAGTCGGCGGAGCTGGAGATCGAGCTCGAGCCGGGGGTGTCGCTGGGTGGTCCCCGCCACGCCAGGCGCGCCCAGGTCATGGTCAGCGGCGGAGCGTTGGGCCTGATCCTGGACGCTCGCGACGTCCCGCTGGGGTTGCCGCGACGGGCTGACGACCGGCGGGCGGTATTCGCCAGCTGGCGCGACGCCTTTGCCCGTGAGCCCTCCACTCCGAGCGCTGGAGGCCACGCGTGACCGGCCCCGCCCTGCACCGGGTGCGCGTGCCGCGCGGCACCGTGCCAAGCGTCACGGTCGGCGACGACGTCAGACCAGACCAGGTGATCGGCCTGCATCGGCGGCCCAGCCAGCCCGTGCGGGTGCCGCTGGCGACGAAGCTTCGCGCGCGACCGGAGGCGGTCGCCGGCCTGTTGCTGGTTCGACCCGGAGCCCGGCTCGAGGAGGGCGATGCGATCGCCCGCGGCCCGGACGGGCGCGAGGCGCGCGCCCCCACCGGCGGGCTGCTGCTCGGCGTCTCGGCCATCGACGGGACGGCCCTGCTCGCCCCGCTCGGCCCCGAGGAGCCGGTCATCGGCCACGTGCACGGTCGCGTCCGGGAGGTGGAGGACGGAGCGATCACGGTGGAGGTGCCCGGGGCGCTGGTGCGCGGCGTTGGCGGGACCGGAGAGGCGGTGCACGGCGAGCTGGTCGTGGCGGTCCACGATCCCGGCGAAGAGCTGCGGGCCTCGGCCATCGACGTGGGTGCGACGGGCAAGATCGTGGTGGGCGGATCGCGTGCCTCCGCCGAGACGCTGACCCGCGCTCGAGCCATGGGCGTGGCGGGGATCGTGCTCGGCGGGGTGCTGGACAAGGAGCTTCGCGACTTCGAGGCGATCCAGCGCCGCCGGCGCGAGATCGGAGGCCTGTCCGGCGCGTTCGGCGTGCTGCTGCTCGAGGGCTTTGGCAAGGTCGGGATCGACCCGCAGCGCTTCGGCTGGTTCCGGGCCCACGCGGGCCGGATGGCGAGCCTGTTCGGCGGAGATGGGCTGCTCTACGTCTACGACGCCGAGCCCGCGCCCGGTCGCCGGACCCTGCCGCGCGTGGGGGAGCGAGTGATCGCGCACCGGCGTCCGTTCCAGGGCCGGGCCGGCGTCCTGGTGGCCGAGCTCGACGACCTGCACGCCACCCCATCGGGCATCGCCACCCGAATGGGGCTCGTCCGCTTCGAGGACGGACGGCTGGCTCCCGTCCCGCTAGCCAACCTGGAGGCCACCCTGCCGGTCCCCCCGAGCGCCTGACCCGTATCCTTCTCTGCATGCACCGATTCACCGCGGCGGCGCCGACAGCCGGCGCCCTGCACAGCGACTCGGCGGAGCGGACGCGGGCGCTGGGGCGCGCGATGGGCATCCTGGCGAAGCCCGGCAGCGTGCTGGCCCTGGTCGGGCCGCTGGGGGCCGGCAAGACCCAGCTGGCCAAGGGCGTGGCTGATGGGCTGGGGGTCACCAGCGTCGTCAACAGCCCGACCTTCGTGCTCATGAACGAGCACGTCGGTCGGCTGCGCCTGTTCCACGTCGACGCGTATCGCCTGACCGATCCGGAGGAGGCGCTCGCCGCCGGCCTCTTCGACGAGCGCCAGGCCGCCGGCGTGACGGTGGTGGAATGGGCTGACCGACTGGACGGCTGGCTGCCCACCGAACGCCTCGACCTGCGGATCGAGCCCGACCCGCTCGAGGAGAACGGGCGGGCGCTCAGCTGGGTCGCGCATGGCGACCAGCATGCGGCGCTGGCTGGCGAGGCGCTTCGATGATCGTCGCCCTCGAGTCGGCCTCGACCGACCTGTCGGTGGCGCTCGCCGCGGACGACGGCAGCCTGCTGGCCGGCGACGCGTGGCGATCCGAGAGCCGGGGGGCTCACGACCTCCTGCCGCGGCTGCTGGCCCTGCTGGATGGCGAGGGCCTTCGCCTCGACGAGGTGCGCGCCGTGGCGGTCGGCACCGGCCCGGGCTCGTTCACCGGCCTGCGGGTGGGGATGAGCCTGGCGAAGGGGCTTGCGCTTGGCCTGCGCCGCCCGATCGTGGGCGTGCCGAGCCTGGAGGCCTGGCTGACGGCCGCTCCACACGCGACCGCGGCGCTGGCCCGTGCCGGCGCCCGCGAGGCCTACCTGCTGCTGCGTGGCGAGCCTGAGCCACTGATCGTGGATCGCGACGACCTGCCCTCCATGGCGGGGAGCGCGTCGGTGGTGGCGCCGGGCGAGCTGGCCGAGGCGTTCGGGCTGAGCGGGGCGTCCCCGCCGGCCGGCGCTGCCGCGGCAGTGGCCGCCATGGCTGGCGAGCGGCTGGCGACGCAGGGCGGTGGCGACGACCTGGCGCGGCTGGAGCCCATTTACCTGCGGCCGCCGCGTGGCATCGGGCAGCTGGCGCCAGCCGGGGCGACGACATGGCCGTGATGCTGCCGATCACGCTCGATGCGATGCGAATCGGCGACATCGACCAGGTCCACGAGATCGAGCGGCTGAGCTTCAGCACGCCGTGGCCGGCCTATGCCTTCGAGCAGGAGCTGACCGGCAACCGCCTGGCGCGCTACATCGTGGCCCGGGCCGCCGAGCCGGGCGGCGAGCGGATCGTCGGCTTCGCCGGGATCTGGCTCATGGTCGACGAGGCCCACATCACCACCTTCGGCGTGCATCCCGAATGGCGGCGGCGGGGCGTGGGCCGCCGGCTGCTGCTGCGCCTGGCGGACCTCGCGCTCGAGCTTGAGGCCGCGCGCATGACGTTGGAGGTGCGGGTCGGCAACGAGGCCGCCCAGGCGCTGTACCGCTCGTTCGGCTTCCAGGTGACGGGCCGCCGCCCGCGCTACTACTCCGACGATGGGGAGGACGCCTACGTGATGAGCACCGGCCGGCTCACCGGGCCGGCCATGCAGGCCGTCATCAGCCTCGAGCGCGCTCGGCAGGCGGCCGAGGAGGCGTCGTAAGGTGGCCCCGCCGCGCGTGCTCGCTATCGAGACGAGCTGCGACGAGACGGGGGTGGCGGTGGTGGTCGGCGGACGGCGCATCGAGGCCAACCAGGTCGCCACCCAGATCGCGCTCCACGCACAGACCGGCGGCATCGTGCCCGAGGTCGCTGCCCGGCAGCAGCTGCGCTGGATCGTGCCGACTACCGAAGCCGCGCTGGCGGAGGCCGGCCTCGATTGGGCGGACCTGGACGCCGTGGCGGTGACCTGCGGGCCGGGCCTCATCGGCTCGCTGCTGGTGGGCGTGAACGTCGCGAAAGCTTTGTGCGCCGCACGCGACCTGCCACTGATCGCGGTCAACCACATCGAGGGCCACATCTACGCCAACTGGCTGACCGATGCGCCCGCCACGGAGCCACTCCCACCCGAGCCTCCGTTTCCGCTGCTCTGCCTGGTGGTCAGCGGCGGGCACACCCAGCTGATCCTGATGGAGGACCACGGCCGCTACCTGCTCCTGGGCCAGACGGTGGACGACGCCGCGGGCGAGGCGTTCGACAAGGTCGGACGCCTGCTGGGGCTGCCCTACCCCGGCGGTCCGGCGATCTCGAGCGCAGCTGAGGGGGCGCGCCCGGCGACGCGCTTTCCGCGGGCGAAGACCGACGGCCGCTTCGACTTCAGCTTCAGCGGCCTGAAGACGGCCGTCCTGCGTACGGTGGCCGGCTATCGCGAGCGGGGCGAGCCGCTGCCGGTCGATGGCCTGGCGGCCGCGTTCGAGGAGGCGGTGGTCGACGCGCTCGCGACCAAAACGGTGGCCGCCGCCGAGGAGCATGGCGTGGCGGCGGTGGCGCTGGGCGGCGGGGTGGCGGCCAACCGGGCCCTGCGCGCGGCGCTGCGCGAACGGCTGGACGCTGCCGGGCTGCCGCTGCTGGTCCCGCCACCGGCGTGGTGCACCGACAACGGAGCGATGATCGGCGCCGCGGCCGGCTTTCGCTTTGCCGCCGGCGACCGCGCCGATGCCAGCCTGGAAGCCACCCCCAACCTGGCGCTGCCCTGGCTGGAGCGGTGAGCGACCCGCTTGCCGTCGAGCGGCTGGCGCCACCCACGCCGGGGCAGTTGCGCCGCCTCCTCGCCGCCGAGCGGCTGCGGCCCCGCCGCTCGCTGAGCCAGAACTTCCTGACCGACGTGGCCGCCCTGGACCAGATCGTGGACGCCGCCGAGCTGCAGGCCGGTGACCGCGTGGTGGAGATCGGGCCCGGGCTGGGCGTGCTCACCCGCCGGCTGCTGGCGGCGGGTGCATCGGTCCTGGCAGTCGAGCTCGACGCCCGCCTGGCGAGCTGGCTGCGCCGCGAGCTCGGAGGCGTGCCGGGCTTCGACCTGATCGAGGCGGACGCCCTCACCATTCACCCGCGCGACTGCTTCCCCGATCAGCCGTTCAAGCTGGTCGCCAACATCCCGTATCACATCACCAGCCCGCTGCTGCACGCCTTCCTGGGGGGCGAGCGGCCGCCGGAGCTGACCGTGCTGCTGGTGCAGGCCGAGGTCGCCGAGCGCGTGGCCGCGCCGCCGGGCCAGATGAGCTACCTCTCGGTCTTCGTCCAGAACGTCGCGCGGGCCGAGGTCGTGGCGCGCGTGCCGGCCGCGGCGTTCGAGCCCGCCCCCAAGGTCGACTCGGCGATCCTGCGCCTGCGTCGCCGTCCCGACCCGCCGGTTCCGGCGGGCCCGCGACGCGACCCCTTCTACCGGATCGTGCAGGCCGGGTTCCGCCAGCGTCGGAAGCAGCTGCACAATGGCCTCGGCCGCGAGCTGCCCGTCCCGGGCGACCGCCTCGCGGCGGCGTTCGCCGCCTGCGCGATCGACCCTGAGCGCCGTCCCCAGACGCTGAGCGTCGACGAGTGGGCGTGCCTCGCCGCCCAGCTGACGCCGGCCCTCGACAACCGATGACGCCCCTCCGTCTCGAGGCGCCGGCCAAGCTGAACCTGTCGCTGGCGGTGGTCGGGCGCCGGACGGACGGCTACCACCTGCTGGCCAGCGACATGGTCCTCCTGGAGCTCGCGGATCGGCTGCTGCTGATGCCCGGCTGCTCGGGCCTGCGTGTCGAGGCGTCGCCCGGGGAGGAGGTGCCGATGAGTACCGCCCGGAATCTCGCCTGGCGCGGCCTGGTGGCCGGACTCCACGGCGAGCCGGAGTTGGCCTGCCTCACCCTCGAGAAGCGGATCCCGACCGCGGCCGGTCTTGGCGGAGGCTCGTCCGATGCCGCGGCCGCCTGGCGGCTCGGCCGGCGCTTCCGGAACGCCCCCGAACGGCCGACGCCCGACGAGCTGGCCGCGCTGGCCGGGATCGGCGCGGACGTGCCGTTCTTCGCCGCCGGGCTCGCCGCCGCACGCGTGATGGGCATAGGCGAGCAGGTCACAGCGCGTCCGATCCCCACGGGCGGGGATGACGTGGTCCTGGTTCATCCGTCGTTCGGCCTGGCCACGGCGGCGGTGTTCGCCGAGCTGCGCCCGTCCGACATGAGCGGGTCCTCGCAACCCGAGCCCGGGCAGAACGACCTGCTCGCGCCCGCGCGCCGCCTGCGCCCCGAGCTGGACGACCTCTTCCGGCTGGTGGCCGACGCCGGTGGGACGCCGCAACTCACCGGCAGCGGCCCGACCGTCTTCGTCCGCGGCGACGACCCGGAGCGACTCGCGGCCGTGGCGGCCCGGCTGCGCGCGGCCCACCTCCGTGTCAGTGAAACGCGCCTGCGCCACGAAGCGGCTAGCATCGAGCAGGTATGAGCGTCCGCACCCAGGTGGAGACGAACGCCGCGCCGGCGGCGATCGGGCCCTACAGCCAGGCGATCCGGGCCGCCGGCCTGGTGTTCACGGCCGGCCAGCTGGGGACCGACCCGGCCAGCGGCGAGCTGGCGGTGGGCGTGGCCGCCCAGGCGGACCGGGCGCTGCGCAACCTGTCGGCCATCCTGGATGCCGCGGGCAGCTCCCTGGAGCGGGTCGTGAAGACGACCATCTTCCTGGCCGACCTGGCCGACTTCGCGGCGGTCAACGAGGTGTACGCCTCGCATTTCTCCACGCCCTACCCGGCGCGCTCGACGGTGGCGGTCAAGGCGCTTCCCAAGGACGCGCTGGTGGAGATCGAAGCGGTGGCAGTCGGCGGAGAGCGCGGTTGACCGGCCTCCTGCCGCGCCGATACCATCTGCGCCACTTTCCGCCCAGCTTGGAGCGTCCATCCACGTGTTAGCCACCGCGGCCATCGTCCTGGCCGCCGGGCAGGGGACCCGGATGCGGTCCCGGCTGCCCAAGGTCCTGCACCCGCTCGCCGGCCGACCGATGATCGACCATGTGCTCGAAGCGCTCGCCGCGGCCGGGGTCGAGCATCGCGTGGTGGTCACCGGCCACGGGGCCGACCAGCTCGAGGCCGCGCTGAGCGAGCGAACGCCGACCATCCGCCAGGAGCCGCAGCTCGGCACCGCCGACGCGGTGCAGCGCGGGCTGAGCCGCGTGCCGTCCGGCGCCCGGCACGTGCTGGTCACGATGGGCGACGTGCCGCTGCTGCCGGCGGAGCTTTTCCAACGCCTGCTGCGTGAGCAAGCCGAGGGCGAGGCCACGGTCGCGCTGCTCAGCGCTCACGTAGCCAATCCGAGCGGCTACGGGCGCATCGTGCGCGGGCCGGACGGGAGCGTGAGCGCTATCGTCGAGGAGGGCGATGCGGACGCGACTACCCGCGCGCTCGACGAGGTGAACGTCGGGACCTACTGCTTCGACGCCGCCTGGCTGCGCGCAAACGTGGGCCAGGTGCCGGCCTCGGCATCGGGCGAGTACTACCTGACCGATCTGGTGGCGCTGGCGGTGGGCGGTGGCCGCCGGGTGGCGGTGGTGACCGCGCCGCGCGCCGAGCTGACGACCGGCATCAACGACCGGGTCGCGCTGGCGGCCGCCGAGCGGCTGCTGCGCGCCGAGATCGCCGAGCGCCACATGCGCAACGGAGTGACCATCGTCGATCCCGCGACGACCTACATCGACGCGACCGTGGAGATCGGCCAGGACGCGCGGATCGAGCCGTGGACCGTGCTGCGTGGCGCCACCGTGATCGCCCAGGACGCGGTCATCGGTCCGCAGGCGGAGGTCAGGGAGTCACGAATCGGGCCGCGCACCGTGGTGTGGGCCAGCGTGATCGAGGAGTCGACGGTGGCCGAGGACGTCGTGATCGGCCCCTACAGCCACCTGCGCCCGGGCTGCCAGATCGGTCCGCGCTGCCGGATCGGCAACTACGCCGAGCTGAAGGCCACGCGCCTGGGAGCGGGCACCCAGCAGCATCACTTCAGCTACCTCGGCGACGCGGAGGTCGGCGAGAACGTGAACATCGGCGCCGGCACCATCACCGCGAACTTCGACGGCGTGCAGAAGCATCGGACCGTGATCGGCGACGGCGCGTTCATCGGGGTCGACACCATGCTCCGCGCACCGGTGACCATCGGCCCAGGCGCCAAGACCGGCGCCGGGGCGGTCGTGACCCGCGACGTGCCGGCCGGCAAGACGGTGGTCGGTATGCCGGCACGAGCGATCGAGGCCAGGCGCAGGAGCGCCGAGAGCGCGGCCCCTGCCGCATCCGCGCCGGATCGGAAACCGCAGTCGGGAGGCGGCTCGACAGCGCCCGATGCCTGAGGGCGGTAGCGGCGGAAGTACCACCGGGAACCCACTCCTGGATCTCGCGATCGTGGCCGGGCTCATCCTGGTGAGTGGCTTCTTTGCCGCTTCGGAGATCTCGCTCATCACCGTCCGCCGCTCGCGGCTCACGCAGCTGGTGTCGGAGGGTCGCCGCTCCGCCGAGGTCGCCCAGAAGCTGGTCGAGGACCCGAGCCGCTTCCTGGCCACCATCCAGGTGGCGCTGACCTTCCTGGGGTTCCTCGCCTCGGCGGTGGGTGCGGTCTCCTTCTCCGGCGCCTTGGCCGGCTGGATCCGCATGATTCCGCTGGAACCGATCCAGCAGGCGGCCGGAACCATCTCGTTCCTGCTCATCACCGCCCTGATCGCGGTGGCGTCGATCATCGTCGGCGAGCTCGCGCCGAAGACGCTGGCGCTCAGCTTCGCCGAGCGCTTCGCGCTCTTCGTGGCGCGCCCGATTCGCTGGCTCGAGCGCGCCCTCTCGCCGATCATCTGGTTCGTCTCCACGCTCTCCAACATCCTGGTCCGCGCCCTGGGTGGCAGGGAACGGCCGCAGCTCGGCTACCTCTCCACCGAAGAGCTCAAGGTGCTGGTCGAGACCGGTAGCGAGGCGGGCAGCATCGAAGAGGACGAGAAGGAGATGATCCACGGGGTCATCGAGCTCGGCGAGACGATGGTCCACGAGGTGATGGTGCCGCGCATCGGCATCCAGGCGGTGGAAGTCGACGACCCGATCGACGAGGTGCTGGACATGATCATCCGCGCCGGTCACTCGCGCCTGCCGGTCTACCAAGAGAACCTGGACAACATCGTCGGCATCCTTTACGCCAAGGATCTGCTGCCGTATCTGAAGCGCAATGGGGCCGAGACGCCCAAGATCGACATTCGGGCCATCGCCCGCCCCGCCGTGTACGTGCCGGAGACCAAGGCCGTCGACGAGCTGCTGCACGAGATGCAGCTCACCAAACGCCACATCGCGATCGTGGTCGACGAGTACGGCGGCACCGCCGGCCTGATCACACTCGAGGACGTGGTCGAGGAGATCGTGGGCGAGATCCAGGACGAGTACGACACCGAGGAGTCGCTGATCGAGCCCGTCGAGGCCGATGGCCAGCGCGCCTACCGCCTGGACGGCCGGGTCAGCATGGACGACCTGCGCGACCTGTTCGACCTGCCCGATGCCGAGGAGGACGACGAGGAGGCGTACGACACGGTCGGCGGCTTCATCGTCCATCGCGCCGGGCGCATCCCGCTGCCCGGCGCCGAGGTCGCGTTCAAGGACGTGACCCTGAAGGTGGTGGCGGCCGAGCCACGCCGTGTTGCCAAGGTGCTGGCCACGCGTCCCGAGCCAGAGCGCGATGACGGAAACGGGACCGAGCCGGCCTAGATCAGGATCACCGACTCGACGAGCAGGCGCAGCTCGGCCTTGCGTTCCTCCGGAACCGGCAGCGCCTCCACATTCCTGAGCGCCATCTGCCGATAGCGGCGCGCCTGACTGGTGGCGTGCTCGTGAGCGCCGCTGCGCTCCAGGATGGCGAGCACCTCGTCGACTTCGGCATCGGTCATCGGATGTTCGGCCTCCGGCGACAGGCTGCCGTCGGTGGCGCGGATCGGCTGGTAGATCTCGCGCAGGCGGGCGACATCCGGCTCGGAGGCGTTCTGCAGCGCCCACACCAGGGGTAGCGTCTTCTTGCGCTTGCGGACGTCGCCGGCCACCGCCTTGCCGGAATCCTGCGTTGCCCAGAAGGTGCCCTTGAGATCGTCGGCCATCTGGAACGCGATCCCAAGCTCGAACCCGAAGCGCCGGAAGGCCTCGACCGTCTCCTCGTCGCGGTCGGCCAGCATCGCGCCCTGCTGCAGGGACGCGCCCAGCAGGGCTGCCGTCTTCTTGCCGATCATCTCCATGTACTCGTCCACGGTGACGTCCACGCGGCGCTCGAAGCTGATGTCCAGGTACTGACCCTCGCATAGCGCCAGGCAGGTCTCGTCGTAGACGTGCATCACGTCCAGCAGCTTCTGGGCCTCGTACTTCTCGGACTCCATGAGCCGATAGAGCGCGAGCCGTGACAGCGCGAACAGGGCGTCGCCGGCGTTGATGGCCATCGGCACCCCCCAGATCGCCCACAGGGTCGGCCGATGTCGCCGCTCGCGGTCCGAGTCCTCGATGTCGTCGTGGACCAGGCTGAAGTTGTGTCCCAGCTCCACGGCCGCGGCGGCTGGCAGCCCGTCGTCGTGGTTGCCCGCCAGCGCCTCGTAGGCCAGGAGGCCGAGCAGCGGCCGCATCCGCTTGCCGCGCGGCCCCTCAGCCTGGTCGAGGCCGAGGTGGTAGGACAGCATCTCGTACAGCGGCCTGGCGTGGCCCTGCCGCTCGTCGAGGACCGACCGCTTCTCGTCCTCGATCTCGGGCAGCAGGTCGTTAAACTCGGTTCGGACGTCCACACCCAGAGCGTACCCGACCGAAGACCGATGAGCCGCGCCCGCCTCTACAAGACCGAGGGCATCGTCCTGCGCAGCATGGACCTGGGCGAGGCCGATCGGGTCCTGACCGTGCTGACCCCGCGGCTCGGCAAGCTGCGGGTCATCGCCAAGGGGATTCGCCGGACGCGCTCACGGCTGGGCGGAGGACTGGAGCCGTTCAGCGACGTCCACCTGGTGCTGGCGGTGGGCCGCACCTTCGACGTCGTCACCCGGGTCGCCCTGGAGGACCCGCATCTCGGCCTGCGCAACGACCTGCACTCGACCGCGGCGGCCTGGTACCTGATCGAGCTGGCCGATCGCTTCTGCGAAGGGACCGCCGATTCGCACGGCGCCTTCGTCCTGCTGGCCCAGGGCCTCAGCGCCCTGGACGCCGCCCCGCTCGACGTCTCGCGGGAGGTCGTGGCGCGCTGGTTCGAGCTGCACCTCCTCGACGCCATGGGTTTCCGCCCGGAGCTGACGCGCTGCCTGGAATGCGGCGCCGAGATCGGCCCGGAGGGCAATGCCTTCTCCCCGGTGGCCGGCGGGGTGGTGGGACCGGAATGCGCCCACGCCGCCCATGGCGCGCGCCCGGTGACGTCGGAGGGGCTCAAAGTCCTGCGCCACCTCCAGCGCTCCTCGCTCACTGCCGTGCTGCGGCTGCGGCTGGCGGGCGCTGTCCAGCGCGAGGTCGAGCGCCTGCTGCACGCCACCGTTTCCGCGGTCCTGGAGCGGGAGCTGCGGACGCGGGACTTCCTGGCGGAGGTCGCCGCCCGCGAGGCTTCGGCCGTTCGGTGAGGCGCGTCTTCGGACGCCGCGCGGTTTCCGCAAATGCTCACGTGGAGGTCATTAGCGGATGCTTCGGGGCCTCGGCTGCGCTCGGCAGGCCTGTTTCACGCTCAGGACAGCCTCGGCCCAGGCGCAAAGCAGCGCCACCTGGTCGTTAACGCCCTCCACGCGAGCATTTGCGACATCCGGCAGCCAGCATGACTGCCGCACCTTCCGGACCCGCCCGCTCCTCGGCCCTCACCCCGCTGTCAGAGCCGGTTGTGTGGCTGTGCGGCTGTGCGGCTGTGCGGTTGTGCTGCACAACCAGCCGTGACAGCAGGTGACCCGCCTGCGGCTCGGCCTGCCGACCCCTGCTAGACTCGAACGCCCACCCATCGGTCCAACATCTGCTGCACCAACAGGAGCCGCCAAGCGCCGTGCCTGCCCCGAACATGGAGGTCATCGTCAGCCTCGCCAAGCGCCGTGGCTTCGTGTTCCCGAGCTCCGAGATCTACGGCGGCATGGGTGGCTTCTGGGATTACGGCCCGCTCGGCGTCGAGCTGAAGAACAACGTGAAGCGCGCCTGGTGGCGCGCGATGGTCCAGGTGCGCGACGACGTCGTCGGTCTGGATGCGGCCATCCTCATGCACCCAAAGGTGTGGGAGGCGTCCGGCCACGTCGAGAAC
>JBKOZM010000107.1:0-5257 GCA_046725855.1 Chloroflexota bacterium
GGTGATGACCACGCGTCGACGCGGTGTTAATCGGCCAGTGGAGTCGCGATGGTAGTGGACGAGTGGCCACCGTCGCCTAAACTGGCCGCGGGTCACCACGAGGAGAGGCCCGTCTCCCCACTCAAGGTGCGCGATAACGTCGCCTCCGCTTGCGTCCGCAGTGATTTCCTTCGCGTCGAGTTGGGCGAAGCCATGAACACCTCGCTCAGCCAGGCGGCGTCGCGGGCCGGATCCGGAGTTGCCCGGTGAGCGACCGCGCTGATCTCGAGAACGCGATGGCGGCGCTGGACAGCCAGCGCACTGTCCTGGGCGACGCGGCCGTGGAAGCGGCGCTGGCCGGCCTTCGGCAACGGCTGGAGGCCCTGGACAGGGGCCAGGGAACCGGGGAAGCCCTCTCGGGCGAGCGACGTATCGTGACCGTCCTCTTTTCGGACATCAAGGGGTCGACCGAGATGGCCGGCCGTTTCGACCCCGAGGAATGGGCAGCCATCATGAAGCGAGCGATGGAGTTCCTCATCTCCCCGGTCACGCGTCGCGACGGCACGGTAGCCCGCTTGATGGGCGACTCGATCCTGGCCTTCTTCGGCGCGCCAACGGCCCATGAGGACGACCCGAGGCGGGCGGTGGGCGCCGGGCTCGAGATCGCGAGTGGCGTCGCGGAGTTCCGGGAAGAGCTCCGCCGGGAACGCGGGTTGGACTTCAACGTGCGCGTGGGCATCAATACCGGCCTGGTGTTCGTCGGAGCGATCGGGGCCGACCGCCGAGTCGAATACACCGCGGTCGGCGACACGATGAATCTCGCCGCGCGGATGGAGCAAACGGCCGAGCCCGGAACCGTCCAGGTCACGGCCCAGACCTTCAAGCTGGCCGAACCGTGGTTCGACTTCCAGCCGCTGGGCGGGATATCGGTCAAGGGCAAGGACGAGCCGGTGATCGCGTATCGCGCCGTACGACCCAAATCCGCTCCCCCGCGAGCCCGACGACTCGAGGCCGAGGGCCTGCAATCGCCTCTCGTCGGGCGCGAGCGCGAGCTCGCGGCCCTCGCCTCACCCATCCAGAGCCTGGTAGCGGCGGGCGAAGGTGGGATCGTGGCCATCATCGCCGAGGCTGGCCTGGGCAAATCCCGATTGCTGTCGGAGGCTCGGCGGTCCGCCGGGTCGGCACTTTGGCTGGAAGGTCAGACGCTGTCCTTTGGGCAGACCATCAGCTACTGGCCGTTCCAGCAGATTCTTCGCGCATGGGCCGGGATCACCGAAGACGACGACACCGATGCAACCTGGCTGAAGCTCGACGCTCGGGTGCGTGACCTGTTCGCCGAGCAGGAGATCGAGTATCTGCCGTACCTCGCCTCGGTCCTCAGTCTCGAGGTGCGAGCCGAGGAAGCTGAGCGCGTCAGGTACCTCGATGGCGAGGCGATGGGCAAGCAGATCTTCCTGAGCATGCGTCGATTGTTCGAGCGTCTCGCGCAGAGCGGCCCGACGGTCCTTGTCTTCGAGGACGTGCACTGGATGGACGAATCGTCATCGGCCCTCCTCCAGCATCTCTTCCCGCTTGTGGAGGGCGTCCCGCTCCTGATCGTCACCCTCAGCCGCCTCGACCCGGGGACGCCGGCGGTCCCCCTCCGCGACGCGGCGCTCCGCGACCACGTCCGCCGCTACACGGAGATCTCACTGGCGCCGCTCTCCGATGTAGACAGCCGTGAGCTCGTGAACCGGCTGCTTGCCATCGAGGATCTTCCCCTTCGGCTGCTCCGAACCATCGTGGACCGATCCGAAGGCAATCCGTTTTTCGTCGAGGAGGTGACGCGAACGCTGATCGACGCGGGAGCAATTTCCGTCGACCCGCAAACTGGGCGCTGGCGGGCGAAGTCCGGGACGGACACGGTCCACATCCCCGACACGATCCAGGGCGTGATCATGGCCCGCGTCGACCGGCTCGACGAGGAGGTCAAGCAGGTCCTGCGCGTTGCGGCCGTCGTCGGCCGCAGCTTCCTGTACCGATTGCTGCAGGCGGTGACCGAAGCGGGCCAACACCTCGACGATGACCTCTCCGAGCTGCAACGCGGCGACCTCATCCGCGAGCGGCAGCGCCTGCCGGAGCTCGAGTACATGTTCAAGCACGCGCTGGCGCAGGAGGCCACGTACGAGAGCATCCTGATCCAGAAACGGCGGGAGCTGCACGCCACCGTTGGCCGGGCGATCGAGTCACTCTTCGCCGAGCGGCTCGAGGAGTTCTTTGGGCTCCTCGCCTATCACTACGTCCGGGCCGAGGTCTGGGACAAAGCGCAGGAATACCTCCTCAAGGCCGCCGATCAGGCCGGAGGTCTGGCCGGGGATGCCGAAGCGCTGTCGCTGTACGAGCAGGCCCTGGCCGCGTACCAGCGGGCTGCCGGAGAGCAGTGGGGGGGAGTCGAGCGCGCTGCCATTGAACGGAAGGTTGGCGAGGCGCTCCGCAGGCGAGGGCAGCATGGACCTGCCCTCGACCACTTCTATCGAGGGCTGGAATACTTGGGCAGCCCGTTCCCAACCGCGCGCGGTGCGGTCCGACGAGCGATCGCCCGGGAGGTGCTCATCCAGATCCGGACGCGCCTGCTGGCTCGGAATCCCGCACGGCACGGCGTTCCGTCGGCCCCCGATCGAGCGGCCGAGGAGGAATACCAGCTCTACCTGGACCTCGTCCGAGTCCTGACCTCTGTGAACCTAGATGCCACGTTGCTCGCCGGACTGAGAGGGCTGAATTCGGCGGAACGGGCCATGTATCTACTGGGTATCGCCTCGGGATCCGCAATCATCGGGGTTGGACTCGATTTCTCCTCGAGGTTTCGCGTTGCGGAGGGCTACCATCGGCGGGCGCTCGCCGCGGCCGATGCCAACGGTGACCCGCGCATCGAGATCTCCGCTTACACCGGCGCGGCCCTGCATGAGGCGATCATAGGCAGGTTCGAGCTCGCGCTCGAGTACGCCACGAAAGCCATCGCTGTTGCGCGAGCGACCGGTGGCCTGTCCGATTGGGCGGGAGTCAGCCGTATCGTCGGGCAGGTTCAAGCCTGGAGTGGGCGCCCTACCGAGGCGCTGGCGGAGGGCGTGGACCTCGTGCAGCTCGGCATAGATGCATCCGACCCGCAGATTGAATCGTTCGGCGAGATGGTGCACGGCCTGGCTCGGAAGGCCATGGGCGAGTTCGACGTTGCCGCTGTCCATCAGCAACGGAGCGTCGAGCTCGCGGCATCCATCCCCGATTACTACTCGGGTTTGGTGTCAGGTGGGGAGCTCGCGCAGTGCCATCTGCGCCTGGGCGACCTGGACTCGGCGTCCACGGCGATCGCGGAGGCGGAGCGGCTTGTCCGGCTGTACCCGGTCAATGGTGGCAACGCGCTCATCCCGCTCATCCATTCCCGGGCGGAGCGCGACCTGCTCGCCGCCGAGATGACAGTGGACCCCGAACGCGAGGGCTGGCTGCGTGACGCGGCAGCCTCGTGCCGGTCCGCCTTGAGCCGGATCAAGTTCTTCCCACCGGGAGGGCCGGAGGCGATGCTGCTCCAGGGGCGGCTCGAGTGGCTGCGCGGCAAGCCAACCCAGGCCCGCCGATGGTGGGACAAGAGCGTTGCCGAGGCCGAGCGCTTCCCCATGCGGATCGACGCCGGCATCGCGCACGCGGAGATAGGAGCTCGCCTGGGCGAACCCGCGGAACTCGAAACGGCGTCCGCGATCTTCGCTGACGCCGGCGCAGCCGGCCACGTGGAGCGAACGGAGCAGCTGTTCCGCGAGGGCAGAAGCGCCTGAGGGAACTCGACGTAGGTGCGTGAACAGGTTGGTGGGCGACACTGGACTCGAACCAGTGACCTCTTGCATGTCAAGCGTTGCCGCTTGAGCGCTGTGCTCGGAGCGTGGCAGTAGCGAGCAAAATCGTGTCAGTTATGCGGTCACGATTAGCGGCCCGCTGCCGGCGAAGACGAGGATGCCGATCGCGCTGGTGCGCTCTGAGCGCTCGGCACCGGCTCGAGTGCGTACGCCACGAGCTCCTCGAGCCCCATGCTGCGGCCCTCTTCGCTCGCGCGGGCGTGCTCCCTTGGGGCGAGCAACCGTCGCGCCTCCTCGACGGGATCGCCCAGATGGCCGAACACGTCGGACAACTCGCCGCCGATCTCCTCGTTGTAGCGCTCCGCCGCGACTCCCAAGCGCACGGCACGCTCCAGCCGTCCCCGGGCCAGCGCCAGCGACGCAAGCAACTTGAACAGGACAGGCAGTCGGCCCACGTTGCCGATCTTGTGCCAGGTGTTCAGGGCATCCTGCGCGGCCACGGTGGATCGCTCGGTATCACCGGCCATGCGGTACACGAAGGCGAAGGCCGTCAGCCAGTCGGTGGCGTCGTGCGTGCGACCAAGCTGACGGCTCAGTTCTACCGCTTCGCGCACGGCCTGGGCGGCAGTATTCACATCCCCGCCGAGACCGGTGACCAGGGGCTCGATTCGAAGCCACGCGTCGACCAGGGCCGCGCTCGAGTTATCGCCGGCCCGCCGGTAGAACTCGATGGCCTCGCGCGCACGCGCTTCGGCGGAGGCGAGATCCCGCCGCGCCGCTGCCGCCCAGGCGCTGTCGAAGAGCGCCTGGGCGATCATGGCGTCGTTGCCGATCTGACGGTAGATCGCTAGGGCCTCCTCGTAGAGCGCCCAGGCGCGGTCGGCATCGCCCTGCCAGTACACGAGCGCAGCCAATCCCCCGAGTGCCTTCGCCCTGGCTGGACCGGCCAGGGACGCAGCAGGGAGCGCCAACAGCGATTCCAGCCAACTCCTGCCCTCACGCAGCTCGGCCCAGTAGTGCCAGTAATCCCAAAGCGCACCGGCGGTCCGCAAGCCGACCTCGACGTCTCCGCCATCGATCGCCCAGCGCAGCGCAGCCCGAAGATTCCCCTCGTCGCGCCGGAGTCGATACTGCCAGCGTCGCAGGGCGGAACGGCGAAGCTCCGGCTCAGCCTTCTCGACCAGGGCGAGGAAGTAATGGGCATGGCGTCTGTGCAGCTCGCCGGCGTCCGGTTCCCCGCCGAGTCGCTCGTCCGCGACCTCGTTGATGACCTGGAGCATGGCGAAGCGGGTCTCGCCATCGCCTCCGACGACCGGACGGATCAGGCTCTTGTCGGCCAGGGAGGCGAGCCCGTCGAGCGTCTCGATGCCGAGCTCAGCGCCCGGGTTGCACACCTCCTCGGCCGCCTCGAGGGTCCAGCCGCCCACAAACACCGCCAGCCGGGCGAACAGGTGCCG
>JBKOZM010000108.1:0-7603 GCA_046725855.1 Chloroflexota bacterium
CGGCCTCAGCAGTTGCCTCGACTTCGGCAGGCTCGGGCTCCGCCGCAGCGGTTGGCATCGGCTCTGCCGCGTAGGCCTCAGCAGGCGCGGGCTCCGGTTCGGCCTCCTCAAAGGCTTCCTGAATCGCCTCGGCAGGCTCGGCCTCAACGTGAGCAGTGGCCTGGACTTCGGCAGGCTCAGCCTCAGCCTCAGCAGCTGCCTCGATCGCTGGCTCGGGCTCCGCCTCAGCAGTTGCCTCGATCGCTGGCTCAGCCTCCGCTTCGGCAGTGGGCATCGGCTCAGCGGCGTACGCCTCAGCAGGCGCGGGCTCCGGTTCGGCCTCCTCAAAGGCTTCCTGTATCGCCTCGGCTGCGGAGCTCGCGTCAGCATGCATTCGCGCGTGGTCGTCCGCTTCGGCCGCGGCCGAGACGACGTCCTCAAACCGAGCCGGTTCACCCTCTGGGGCGGGTGCAACAGCTGGCTCCGCGCTCGCGACCGGCTCCGGAAGGATCGCGTCCCACTCCCCGCTTTCCAGCGGAGCGGCTTCCGCGAGGGTCGCCTCCTGGTCGGCGACCCCCTCTTCCGCCTGAGCGGCCTCCGCCTGAGCGGCCTCCGCCTGAGCGGCCTCCAGCCAGCTGAAGTCCCCATCGGCGAACCAGTCGGGCTCAACGACCTCGGTGGTGTATGGCGACGGGGCGGCATCCGTGAGAATCGGCGCGGGCTCCGCTGGCTCCGGCGCCGGCGAAGGTGCTTCGACGTTGGTTACGACCTCCGTCGCGACATCGTGCTCGGGCTCCGGGCTTGCCTGGGGCCCAGGCATCGGTTCGCCCTCGGATTCAGCCTGCAGCATCGATTCGGGTTCGGGCTCAGGCACGTACGGCGGTGGCTCGTACGCCGGCGGCTCCATCGCCTGAGGTGGCTCCTCAGCCACCAACTCCTCGGCAAGGACCGCGGCAGCCGGTTCGACGAAGGACGAGGTTGCCGACTCAAGCTCCTCGGCGGTCTCCGATTCGGCAAGGGTTGACTCCTCGGCTTGCGCCTTCGGGGCGGCCGACATGGCCTCCTCAACCGATGCCGGGGCGAAGCCGACGTCTGAGCCGGCCTCGCGCGTAGCGGTACGCGCCTCGACCTCGGCTTGCAGTGCGGCCAACGCCTCGCCGGCCTCCCGCGCGCCCGGCAGGTCGGCGAGCGTTGGGTCCTGGGCGCGCGCCAGCGCCTCCGCGAAGCCGGCGATGGCCGCACTCCTGCGTTGTCCTCGCCGACGACGAGGCGCCGCAACCTCCGCAGCCTCCTCTTGAGGTTCGGGGAGAGATATCGACTCGTCCGGCACCACGACCGGCGGCTCCAGGCCAACGTCGGCCGCGAACTCCGCCGTCTCGAAGGGCGATGCATCGAGGGGTTCGACGACGTCGGAGTCCAGGCCAGCAGACTCGACTGCGGCCCCGGACGTGGCCTCTGGCTCCGGTTCGGGCTCCGGCTCAGCAACCTGCGGCTCAGCCTCGGGTGGAGACGGCCTTCCGTACCCGGGCATTTCCCAGGCGACCGTCGACGACGCGCGCGGTCCGGGGAGCCGGAGGTCGAGGCGCGCCTCGAGCAGCTCGACCCGTGATCGCAGGGCGGCCACCTCGCCGCGGGCCTCGCCGAGGGCCAGGAGTGCCTGGCCATACCGCTCGGTCAGGCTGCGAAACTCGGTAAGGCTCTCGCGGAAGGGGCTGCCCACGGAACCCCCGGCACGGGTGCCGCCAGTGCCGCCATTGCCGTTCGTGTGCCGTGGCTCCTCGCTGCGACGGGGATCCTGCTCGGAGCTCAACGGAGCGGGTCGAGCGGGGCGCGGCTGGAGGAAGACGCGCATGCCCCCGTCGCCCTCAGGTGCACCCGACAGGACGCCTCGGGCGATGAGCTCCCAGACGCGTCGCTTCGGAACTCCGAGGACGGTGGCCGCCTCCTTCACCGAGTAGCCATCCATCACGGGTGCGATAGCGTACTGCCTCGTGCCGAAAACGGCGATACCTCGATCTGGGCGCGCCCGAACGATGCCTAGCCCGCTGCCCTCGTGAGCTCGTGCAGCGCCTCCACCAGGCGATCGATCTCCTCCCGCGTGTTGTAGTGCACCAGGCCAACCCGCAGCGTGCCACCCGAATCGTCGAGGCCCAGCCGCTTCAGCAGCTCGATGGCGTAGTAGTTGCCATCCCACGTGTTGATGGCCCGCAACGCCAAATGCTCGGCCATGCCGCGCGGGTGGAGGCCGCGGATCGTGAACGCCACCGTCGGTACCCGCTCGGCGAAGCGCGCCGGATCGGTCAGTCCGTAGATCCGCAGCCCGGGGATCGCCGCGAGGCCCTCCAGCAATGGACCGATGAGCTCGCGCTCGTAGGCGCGGATGGTCCCCATCGCCGCCTGCAGCGCAGCGCGCCGGCCGGTGTCGCGGCGAGCGCCGCCGTAGGCGCGGCCAAGTGAGGCGAGGTACTCAAAGGTGCCAAGCAGCCCAGCCAGCGCCTCGTGGTTCTGGGTGCCCGTCTCCCACTTTCCGGGAAGCGCCTCCCCAGCCGGCCGAACGCGGTAGGCGCGCAGCCGTTCCAGCAGCTCGCGGCGGCCATAGAGCATGCCCAGGTGCGGGCCGTAGAACTTGTAGGGCGAGCAGGCCACCAGGTCCGCACGCAGGGCGGCCACGTCCATCGGCAGGTGCGGGGCGGCATGCACCGCATCCACGAAGACGAGCGAGCCGTAGGCGTGCGCCAGCTCGACGATGCGGCCCACGTCGTTGATCGTCCCCACGGCGTTCGAGGCGAGGCCAACGGCCACGACCCTCGTCCGCTCACCGACGATCGACTCGAGCGGCTCCAGGTCGAGCGTGCAGTCTTCGGCACGGATGTCGAGCCAGCGGACGATCGCGCCACGGTCCTCGGCCACCGCCTGCCAGGGAGCCACGTTGGCGTCGTGATCGAGCCGGGTGACCACGATCTCGTCGCCCGGCCGCAGCTCGCGCCCGATGGCGCGGCTGACGGAGAAGGTCAGCGTCGTCATGTTCGGTCCGAAGGCGACCTCCTCGGGCTCGTGGGCGCCCAGGAAGTCGGCGGCGGCGGCGTGGGCCTCGTGCAGCAGCTCCTCGGTTTCCATGGCGGTGGCGAACGCGCCGCCGTGGTTGGCGTTGGAGCGCTCGAGGTAGGCGACCATCGCATCGGTGCAGGCGCGTGGAACCTGCGTGCCGCCGGGGCCATCCAGGTAGGCGATCGGCCGTCCGTCGATGGTGCGCGAGAGCGACGGAAAGTGGTCGCGCACGGCCGCGACGTCCATGCCCGACTGCGCGATTGGGGTGGTCACCGAACGATACTAGTCGCCTGCTTGACAGTCGCGCCGTCAGACGCATCGGGTAGGATCGGGCCTTCATGACTAGCTCCCTCCGGGTGCCGACGCTGCCCGGCCATGACTTCAACCTCCCCCGGGGGCTCGAAGGCCTGGGTGAGCTGGCCTACAACCTGTGGTGGACCTGGACCCCGCGCGCCGGGGCTCTGTTCTCGCGCATCGACTCGATCGCCTGGTCGCGATACCGCAACGCCATTCCCGTCCTCAACGCCGCTGGGCCGGCGCAGTGGGCCGCCCTCGCCGCCGATGAGGACTTCATGGTCGACGCCAGCCGGCTGATCGACGAGTTCAACCACTACATGGAGGACGGATCCGGGACCGATGCGGAGCACGCCCTTCCGGGACCGATCGCCTATTTCTGCGCCGAGTACGGCATTCACGAGTCGATGCAGATCTACTCCGGCGGCCTGGGCATCCTGGCCGGCGACCACTGCAAGTCGGCGTCCGACGCGGCGCTGCCGTTCGTGGGCGTGGGCCTCCTCTACCGCCGCGGCTACTTCCGTCAGCAGATCGACGCCGATGGCCATCAGGAGCACACCCAGCCGGACCTCGATCCTTCCCAGCTCCCGCTGCGTCGGGCCCGGGGCCCGAACGGCGCGGCCCTCCAGGTGTCGGTCGACTTCGTCGACCGCGAGGTGCAGGCTGCGGTCTGGGTCGCGCAGGTGGGGCGCGTGCCGTTGCTGCTGCTCGACACGGATATCCCCGCCAACGACGGTCCGGACCGCCCGATCACCCACATCCTGTACGTGCGCGGCCGCGAGATGCGGCTGTGCCAGGAGCTGGTGCTCGGCGTGGGTGGGGTCCGGGCGCTGGGCGAGCTGGGCATCGAGCCGGCCGCCTGGCACCTGAACGAGGGTCATTCCGCCTTCCTGCTCCTCGAGCGGGCGCGCGAGCTGCTGGCCACCGAGCCCGACCTGGGGGCCTCCGAGGCGCTGCGCCGGGTTGGGCGCGACGCCGTCTTCACGATCCACACCCCGGTTCCCGCCGGCAACGAGGTGTTCGAGCGCAAGCTCGCCACCAAGCAGCTGGCACCCTGGCTCGACGCTACCGGCATGGCCGCCGCTGACCTGATGGAGCTGGGGCGCGGCCGCACCGACGACCCGAACGCGCCCTTCGATATGACCGCCTTCGTCCTGCGCCACGCCGCTGACGCGAACGCCGTGAGCCAGCTCCACGCTCGCACCGCCACGGAGACATGGCAGGACGTTGCCGGGCACCCGATCCGCGCCATCACCAACGGCGTCCACGTTTCGACCTGGCTTGGGCGGCCCATCCGCCGCCTCTACGAGCGCGCCACCGGCAGCTCGCTGGGGGCGGACGTGCCGCGCCCCGCCTCGTTCGATCGCCTGGACGCGGTCGCCGACGAGGAGCTGTGGGCCTCGCACCTCCAGCAGAAGCGCGAGCTGACCGACTTCACCGAGGTCCGCCTGTCGCGCCAGTTCGCGCGCCATGGCGAGTCACCCGATGAGCTGCGCGAGGTCCACACCGCCTTCAATCCGCAGGCCATGACGGTGGGCTTCGCGCGGCGCTTCGCCACCTACAAGCGCGCCGACCTCCTGTTCCGCGACGAGGAGCGGCTGGCGCGGCTGCTGTCCAGCGAGGAACGCCCGGTCCAGATCATCATCGCCGGCAAGGCGCATCCGGCCGATCGGCCCGGCCAGCGCGTGATCCAGCGCATCTTCGAGCTGTCCCGCTCCCTGCGACTGCGCGGCCGGGTCTTCTTCCTCGAGGACTACGACATGCGCATCGCGCGCTTCATGGTGGGAGGCGTCGACCTGTGGCTGAACAACCCACGGCGTCCGCTCGAGGCATCGGGCACCTCGGGCATGAAGGCCGCGATCAACGCGATCCCGTCGGTCAGCATCCTCGACGGTTGGTGGGACGAGGGGTTCACCGGTGACAACGGCTGGGCGATCGGGGATCGCCAGCCGGCGGCCGACGACGAGGCCGATCAGGACGCCGCCGATGCCGAGGCGCTCTACCAGCTCCTTGAGGAGGAGATCGTGCCCCGCTTCTTCGACCGCGATGCGGATGGCGTTCCCCGGGCCTGGATCGCCACCATGCGGGCGGCGGCGCGCGCCGCGATCTGGCAGTTCAGCACGGCTCGCATGCTGCACGAATATGTCGAGCAGCTGTACCTGCCCGCCGCCGCCATCACCGAGCCAGCCGCCGCCCGCTGACGGCACACCGGTCTCAGGGCAGGTAGTAGCGGGGGTTCTCCCAGACGCCGTGGTCGTTCACGGCGAAATGCAGGTGGCAGCCGGTCGAGAAGCCGGTCGATCCCTCGTAGGCGACGAGCTGGCCGACCGTCACCGGCTGGCCGGCGCGCACCGGAATGTTCGTCTGCACGTGCCAGTACCAGGTCTGGATCCCGCCGCCGTGGTCGATGACCACGCCGTAGCCGGGGTCGAAGGGCCAGAGCGCCTGGCCCGCGGCCACGACCACGCCGGTGGCGGCAGCCCGAATCCGGGTGCCGCATCCGCCGGCGATGTCGATCCCGCCGTGGAAGTGCGCATACCACGTGCCCTGATACGTGTAGGCCGGCTCCATGGCAAAGCTGGTCGGCCCCCACTCCTGGGTGACCGTGAACGAGGCCTCGGGCCACATGAAGCCGCGCGCCGAGACCTGGGTGGCGTTGTTGGCTGCCTCCTGGGCGGCGCGCCGCCGGGCCTCCTCGAGCGCGGCCTGTTCGGCGACGAGCTGGTTGACGAGCTGGTTGGCCGCGGCGAACGCCTTTTCGTTGGCGGCGATCTGCGCCGCGACGTTGCCCTGTGCTTCCAGCGCCGCGTTCAGGGCGGCCTCCTGTTCGGCTCGCTTGCGCTCCGCCGCCGCCTTCAGCTCGGCGGTCTGGCGCTCGAGATCCTCGAGCTCGGCCTGGCGCGCGGCAAGCAGCTCCTCCTCCTCGAGCGCGGCGTCACGTGACGCGCGGAGCGCACGGCGGCCCTCAGCCAGGGTCTCCTTCTGGATGACGAGCTGCTCGCGGATGAGCCGGATCTCATCGGCCAGCGCCTTGTCCTGATCGGACACGGTGAGCAGATAGGCGAACTGGGTGGTGACCTCGTCGAGTGACTTCGCCGAGAGGAGGACCTCGAGCAGGCTGACCTGCGTGCGCTCGTAGGCCGTCCGCATGTGGTCCTGGAGCAACGCCTCGCGCGCCTCCAGCTGGTGGGTCTGCTCGGTGATGTCGGCCGCCACGGCCTCCAGCTGGTCGTTGATGGCGGCGATCTGCCCCCGCAGCTCAGCCAGGCGGGCGGTGATCTCCGCAACCTGGACGCGTACCTGCTCGAGCAGGCCGAGCACGCGCTGGTATTCGGCGGTGACCTGGGCGAGCTCTGCCTTGGCGGTGTCGAGCTGTCGGGAGAGCTGCGCGGAGGTGGCCTTCAGCTCGGCGAGCCTGGTGCGCTGGGCAGCCAGCTGCGTCTCGATGGCGGCCTTCTGGGCCTTCGCCTGAGAGAGCGGATCCGCGGCCAGGGCGGGGTCGCGGGGCGGGGTGGAGACGATGCTTCCCCCGACCGTCAGGAGGGCAATCAGCAAGACGGTCAGGCGAGAAGATCGTCGCCTCATGTGAAGCCGTTCTGCGCGATCTGCACTGCCCGGGTGCCCTCAATGCGTAGTCGCGGGCCCAAGGCTAGCTGCCGGTCCGCGCTGCGGTAACGGGCTCGAATGTACTACAGCGTCCTACCGGTTGGCCAGCTTTTCCACACTCCCGAGCACGACGAACCCAGCAGCAGGGTCACTTATCCACATTGACGCGGGCGTCTCAGGGGCGCTGATCGTCTCTCCCTCGGCGTGACAGGCGGCGCACGAGCGCTCCGGCAACAGCACCGCCCAGCGCCATCGCCCAGCCCGGCAGCGGCCGCTCCGCAGCGGGCGCCGCCGTACGATCTGCCTCGGGCGGCGCCAGGTCGGCGACCTCACGGCGCTCGGGGTCGAGGCGTTCCGCAGCCAGCGCAGCTTCCTCATCCTCGAGCACGGTGGCCCGCGCCACCTCGGCGCCGAACAGCAGGACCAGGGAGGCGAAGTAGAGGAAGACGAGCAGCGAGATGCCGGCGGAGATCGGTCCAAAGGCGGTGTCGTAGCGGGCGATGCTGGTCGCGTACCAGGTGAACCCAATGCGCAGCACCGTCCACAGCACCGCGGCCACCAGCGCCCCGGGCAACACTTCCGCGACGGTCACCCGCCGGTTCGGCACGATCCGATACAGGACCGCGAAGGCGATGAAGATCAGCACCAACGGGACGATGAAGCCGATGGCGCCCAG
>JBKOZM010000109.1:0-6317 GCA_046725855.1 Chloroflexota bacterium
CGCCCGAGGAGGCCGCGGACCTTGCCGAGGTCGACGACGACCTGCCACCCGCTCCGGTGGGGCTGATCGGCGAGCCGGAACCCAGCACCGAGCGCGCCGAACCCCTGGGGGAGGGCGGCGAGCCGCCGCCTCCGCCGCCGATCCCGGCGGATCCGCCGACCGGGTCCGCAGCGGACGGGCCGCGCTACGCCAGCACGGTGCTTCCCGAGCCGGGGCCGCCGCAGGCGGCGACCGACGTTCGCCGCGGGCTTCATTACCAGCAGCTGCGCGACCGGTTCCCCGTGCTGGACGGCCGAACCGAGCTCGTCGAGGAGCTGCTCGACCTCTACACCTCGCGCAACCTCTATGCCCTCCAGACGATCGCCAACAAGATCGACGCCGAGTTCCGGGATCCGGCGCTGGCTGCCGTGTTCCGGCTGGCGCTGGCGGCATGCCTGCTGCCGGCCAGCCGCCTGAACGGCTACCCCGGCCGGGTGGCGTCGCTGCGCATCAGCGGCGGGCGCGTTCGCCAGCCAGCCTCGCGCTACCAGCGCGAAGCGAATGTCTGGCGGCTGTTCGAGGCCGCAGTGCGCGACGTGCGCACCGCGGTCGCCGCGCTCGGCCGCGACCGCCGACCGGCGCGCTTTGCGGCTGACCTCGAGGAGCTGGGCGGCATGGGTGCCGCCAACGTGCTGTGGATCCGCTGCCGGCCGGCGGTGGTCGGCCAATACCTGCCCGCCGACGGCGTCGACCTCGTGCTCGGCTCGGTGACCGATGCCGCGAGCGTGGACGAGCTGAGCTTCGAGTACCTGGCCACCGCCTGGCTCATCGGACGCGAGGCGGCGGAGACGCTCCGGCTCGAGCCGCTGTTCGGATCCGCTCCGGCGCGCAGCGACGGGACCGAGGCGACCGCGCTGCGCCACGCCATCGTCTCGGCGGCGGGGGCCCTCAAGCCGGACGGCTGGTTCGTCGTCCTGTTGGATGGCGACGATCCCGATCGCCTCCTGGCCGTGGCCCTGGCCGGCGCCGCCGCCGGGCTTCAGCTGGTGGACGTGATCCACCGCGAGTCGCGCCGTTCGGGCGACGGCGCCATGGTCCACCTTCGGAAGCCATCGGCCGAGGATCGGCTGCGCGACGCGGTGCAGCCGCGCCCGCTGCGCCTGGGCGCGGAGGACGGGCACCTGACGTATCCGGAGCTGGCGGAGGCGATCGATTCGGCCGCGGTTGGGCTGCTACGGCGGCGCGGCGAGCCGGCCGGGCTGAGCCGGATCGCGGCTGCGGTGCTCATCGAGCTGCAGCGAGTGGACCTGCTCCGCCGCGTGGCCCTGGGCCGGTCGGGCGATACCGAGACATCGGCGGACTCGCCAGCCGCCGACGAGCGCCTCGAACGGGGCGGTCCCGCCCTGCTGGCCAAGCTGCTGCGTGAGGAATTGTGGCGAGACGACCATCGGTCCCTCATCCGACTCGGCGAGGGCGACCGTCCGGCCTGGTGGCTGCTAGAGCCGGAGCTGGCCGAGTCACCGCTCGCCGACCGTGTCGAGTGGGCAACGTTCTCCATCCTGTCCACCGCCGGCCGGCTCGATGAACAGGGGTTCCTGGAGCGCATCTACGCGCTCTTCCCGGGCCTCGAGGCGCCAGACGAGGAGCTCGTGCGGGCCTGCCTGGCCGCCTACGCCATAACGGGCGACAGGGGCCAGCTGCGCACCGAGGAGGAGCTGACGCGTCGGCTGGAGGACCATGCCCGGATCATCGGCGAGCTGGTTGACTATGCCCACCGGCTCGGGCTGCGCGCCTGGGTCAGCCGGCGCGAGCAGGAGCGCCAGTACGCGGGCGCCACGCTCGGCGAGCGGCTGCAGGACGACGAGCGGCGCACCTACCTGCCGCTCGTTATCCGCGCCCCCACCGAGGCGCTCGGAGCGGTCGACGTGATCTGGTACCGACGCGGTCGGCTGGCCTTCCTGTTCGAGGTCGAGTGGACCGCCATGCTGGGCGAGGCCATCCTGCGCCGCGGACGCCAGATCCCGCCCAGCGACCAGCAGGCGCGATTCGTGGTGCTGCCGGCCGAGCGCACGGAGCTCGTCCGGCTCAAGCTCGAGCGCTCCCCGTGGCTGCGCGCCGAGGTCGAGCGGCAGAACTGGCACTTCCTGAAATGGCAGCACCTGGCCACGCTGGTCGCCCGCGATTCGGCTAGCCTCGATCATCTCGAGCCGGTGCTCGGCCTGGATCCCCTCATCGAGCGGGGCGGCCAGCAGCTCACGATGTTCGGCGAATAACGCGCCGCAAAATGCTTGCTCGCCAGGCGACCATGCCCTTGATCGGACCTTGACCCGGAAGGGTATGCTCAGGCCGGGAGTGCCGTGGTTCCCCCCTGCGGCACTCCCTACGCTGTTCGGGAGCCTCGGCGGCGCGTGGCGGGCCGGCCAACCGCTCGGCGGACGACGGCCATGACCTCCTCGACGTAAGGCGCTCCCTGGCCGGTTTCGATGGCGTGCGCCAGGCAGCCGGAGATGTGGTCCTCGAGCAGGAGCAGCCCCACCTGGTCCGCCGCCGCGGTCATCGCCTCCACCTGCTGCAGGACGTCGAGGCAGTACGCCTCCTCGCTCACCAGGCGCTGCAGGCCGCGAGCCTGGCCCTCGATCCGGCGCAGCCGGTTCAGCAGCTCGCGGCGGTCCTTCGTGTACGAGTGGCGGAAGTGACCGTGCTGGCTCGTCATACTGCCGGGCAGTATGCGGAGGGGCGGCGCCGACGGTCAAGGTGGCGCCTCGGGCCGCATCGGTCAATCCGGCTACGATGCAGGCCGCATGTCCAAGCTGGATCACTGATGCGCGGCTACTGGGGCCACGGCGAGGGGCCCGACCTGACCGCGCGGCCGGGCAGCGGGCCGCGCACCTTCCGCCGCATCGTGGGCTTCTTCCGGCCGTACCGCGGCCGCCTGGCGGTCATCTCGGCCCTGATCGTGCTGACGGTCAGCATCGGCGTCGTCAACCCCATCCTGCTCAAGCTCGTCATCGACAACCTGCTCGGCCCGCAGGACCTGGGCCTTCTCTACCTGCAGTGCGGCCTGATGATCGTGCTGCCGATCATCTCCAGCCTCATCGGCGTCTGGCAGTCGTTCCTGTCCAACGTGGTCGGCCAGCGGGTCATGGACGACCTGCGGCTGGCCCTCTACAGCCACCTGCAGTGGATGCCGCTGCGCTTCTTCACCGAGACGCGCACCGGCGAGATCCAGAGCCGCATCAGCAACGACGTCGGCGGGGTGCAGTCGGTGGTGACCGATACCGCCGCCTCACTGCTGTCCAACTTCGCCACCGTGGCCACCACCGTCATTGCGATGACAGTTCTCGACTGGCGCTTGACCATCCTGTCGCTCGGCATGCTGCCGGTCTTCGCCTACATCACCTATCGGGTCGGCAAGGTGCGCCGCGAGGTGAGCGGCCTCACCCAACGCTCCATGGCCGAGATCAGCGCCATCACCAACGAGTCGCTGTCGGTCTCCGGGGTGCTGCTCAGCAAGACATTCGGCCAGCAGCGCGCCAGCATCGAGCGCTTCCGGCGCGAGTCGCGGCGCCTTGGCGACCTGCAGATCCGGCAGCAGATGATCGGCCGCTGGTTCTTCGCGCTGATCGGCACCTTCTTCAGCATCGCGCCGGCCTTCGTCTACCTGCTCGCCGGCTCCCTGATCATCGGCGGCGACCAGAACGTCTCGGTCGGCACCATCGTCGCCTTCACCACGCTCCAGAGCCGGCTCTTCTTTCCGCTCGGGCAGCTGCTCAACGTGCAGGTCGAGATCCAGGGCGCCCTCGCCCTCTTCGACCGCATCTTCGAGTACCTGGAGATGGAGCACGAGATCACCGATGCGCCCGATGCCGTCAGCCTCGACCCGGCCACCATGCGTGGTGACGTCCGCTTTGCCGACGTCTCCTTCCGCTACCCCCGTTCGGCGGCGCAGCTCGCGGCGCAGGCCGAGGCGGAGCTGGCCGAGGCCACCGGCCGCGCGGTCCACATCCCCACCGAGACGTTCGCCCTGACCGATATCGACTTCGAGGCCAAGCCGGGGCAGCTGGTCGCGCTGGTCGGACCCTCCGGCTCGGGCAAGACGACGACCACCTACCTGATTCCGCGCCTCTACGACGTCGACGCCGGCGCGGTTCAGATCGATGGACTCGACGTGCGGCGCATCCAGCTCGAGTCCCTCGGCCGCGCCATCGGCGTCGTCACCCAGGAGACGTACCTCTTCCACGCCTCGATCCTGGACAACCTGCGCTATGCCCGGCCGGAGGCCACCATGGAGGAGATCGAGGCGGCCGCGCGGGCGGCGGCCATCCACGATCGGGTGCTGGAGCTGCCCGAGCAGTACGACACCGTGGTCGGCGAGCGCGGCTACAAGCTGTCCGGCGGCGAGAAGCAGCGGGTCGCCATTGCGCGGGTGCTGCTCAAGGATCCTCGAGTGCTGATCCTCGATGAGGCGACGAGCGCGCTCGACACCGTGAGCGAGCGCCTCATCCAGGCCGGGTTGAACCGACTGTTGGAGGGGCGCACCACCATCGCCATCGCCCACCGACTGTCGACGATCCTGCGCGCGGATCAGATCCTGGTGCTCGACCGCGGCCGCATCGTGGAGCGTGGCAGCCACGACCAACTGCTGCGCCACGAGGGCCTCTACGCGCGCCTCTACGCGGAGCAGTTCGCGTCGGAGGCCGAGCTCCGGCCGTGAGCGCCGACGGCTGCGCCTGCTGCGACCATGTCGGCTACGCGGAGGAGACCGATTGGCCGGCCGATGTCTCCCGGCTCCTGTACGAGCGCCTGGCCGCGCTCGGATTCGCGGATCGCTCGGTTCTCGAGATCGGCTGCGGCTATGGCCGCCTCCTCGTCGGCGCGCTGGTTGCCGGCGCCCGGCTCGGAACCGGCGTGGAACTGGATGATGAGGCAGTCGACGAGGCCATCCAGCGGGCGGAGGAGGCCGGTGTCGCCGGGCGCAGCACCTTCGTGCTGGGCGATGGCGCCGAGGTGGAGCTCCAGCCGCACGACGTCGTGGTGCTCGATCGCGTCATCTGCTGTTACGCCGATGCTGACCGGCTGCTGGCGCGGTCGCTGGCGGTCGCGGGCGCCACGTACGCCATGAGCGTGCCGGAATCGCGCGGCCTGCGCGGCGTGTGGAACCGGGTGGCCTACACCTTCGGAGGCCTCGTCGACTGGCTTCGGGGCGAGGAGCCGGTGTACCTCCATGACGTGCGTCGCATGGAGCTGCAGCTGGCGGCCGCTGGCTTCCGGCTGGCCTCGGCCGACCGGCTCGGGAAGTGGCACGTGGGCATCTACCTGCGTTCTCCGCGCTGACCAGTCGACTGTCCTTCAACGTTTCGGCGACCGCCTGCGTCGGGAGGGCATGATCACCAGCGCCATCGATCCGCCCGTGCACGCGCTGCCGGGGGCCTCGGCGGATACCGATCCGTTGCGAGCGACGGTCGTCAGCCTGCAGGCCGACCGCGGGGCGGAGCTGTGGGGCCTGGCCCGACACCTTGGCCTGTCGACAGACGAGGCCGACGACGCGGTCCAGGAGACGCTCGTCCGCCTCTGGGCGACCCTCCGCGACGGGCAGCACATCGAGCGCACGGATGCCTGGGCCTTTCGGACGCTGTACCGGCTGGCGATGGACCGCCACCGCCTGCGTCGCCGGGTGCGGCTGCTGACCGAGCGGATCGGGGGCCAACCCGGGCGCGCGTCGACCATCGACCACGGCGATCGCCTGGCGATCTGGGAGGCCGTCGAAGGGTTGCCGGAACGGCAGCGCATCAGCGTCTACCTGCGCTATCGAGCCGACCTGCCGTACGAGGAGATCGGGGCCATCCTCGGGATCGCCGCTCCATCGGCGCGCAGCCATGTGAGCCGTGCGCTGGACGCGCTTCGCGTCGCGCTCGGCGAGGAGACCCAACCATGAACGACGACGAGCTGGAACGAGCCCTTCGCTCGCAGCGGGGCCCACGGGAGGCCGGCTACGCGCCGACGCCGCTGCCGAGCACGCTGGAACCCGGGCCGCAGCGAGGTCCGTCGCGGCTGATGCGGATCGCAATCCTGGTCCCAGCCGCGCTGGCCGGCGTCCTGGCGGTTGCCGTCGCGGGCAGCATCCTGTCTGGCACCAGTCCTGGGCCCGGCGGAACGAGCGGCTCCCCGCAGCCGACGGCCTCACCTAACGCCTCGGGCGGCGTCGCGGCGTGTGTGCCCGCAGATGTGGAGTTCAGCGCAGAGCAGTGGGGCGGGGCGGCCGGCTCACGCGGCACGGTCGTGACCGTCACGCTCGCGCCCGGGCGCAAGGCCTGCACGCTGTGGACGGCCGTGGTCGG
>JBKOZM010000110.1:0-1794 GCA_046725855.1 Chloroflexota bacterium
CTCGACAAGATGCTCCACGAGGTCCCGCTCGTGGGCGAGCACCTGGAGCGGGGCGTCGACAGCGCCCTGTCCGCGGTGCGCGAGATGTTCGAGCCGCCGGCGTTCTTCGAGATGCTCGGCGTCCGCTACAGCGGGCCGTTCGACGGCCACGACATCGCCGGCGTCGAGTCGGCCCTGCGCAACGCGGCCGAGTACGACGGTCCCATCGTCGTGCACGTCCTCACGCAGAAGGGCCGGGGCTACGCACCGGCCGAGAACGACCCCATCAAGCGCCTGCACGACATCGGCAGCATCAAGCCGGGCACCTACGGGGCCGCCTTCTCCGAGGCGATCATCAAGGAGGGCGAGGCCCGGCCCGAGCTGGTGGCGATGACCGCCGCCATGCCCGACTCGACCGGCCTGCTCCCGTTCAAGGAGCGGTTCCCCGACCGCCTCTTCGACGTCGGCATCGCCGAGCAGCACGCCGTCACGGCCGCGGCCGGCATGGCCATGGGCGGGTTGCGGCCGGTCGTGGCGATCTACGCCACGTTCCTCACCCGCGCCACCGACCAGGTCAACCTCGACGTGGCGCTGCACGAGCAGCCCGTCGTGTTCTGCCTCGACCGGGCCGGCATCACCGGCGACGACGGGGCGAGCCACCACGGCGTGCTCGACATGGCCCTCCTGACCAAGGTGCCGGGCATGACGATCTTCGCCCCCTCGTGCTACGAGGAGCTGGGCGTGATGCTGCACGACGCCCTCGACCTGTGCACCGACGGGCCGGCGGCGATCCGGTGGCCCAAGACGATGCCGCCCGACGTGCCCCCCGGCGAGGTGGGCTCCGGCCTGTCCGGCCGCAAGGTCCGCGAGGGCGACGACGTGTGCATTCTCGCCGTCGGCAAGATGCTGGCCGCCGCCCGGGCCGCGGCCGACGAACTGGCGGCCGAGGGCGTCGAGGCCACGGTGTGGGACGTTCGTGTCGTGAAGCCGCTCGACGAGGTCATGCTGGCCGACGCCGCCCGCCACCCGCTGGTCGTGACGGTGGAGGACGGCTACCGCGAGGGCGGGGCCGGGTCACTGGTGGCGTCCCGCCTGGCCGAGATGGAGGCCGTGACGGGCCGGCCGGCGTCGGGCGCCGGGCCGCGGGTGGCGAACCTGGGCGTGCCCGTCCAGTTCATCCCCCACGGCAAGCCCGACGCCATCCTGGCCAGCCTCGGCCTCGATGGGCAGGGCGTCGCCGCCTCGGTGCGCCGTCTCCTGTCGAACGCCACGGTCGACGCCCTCCACTGAGCGCATCTAGACCCTGACCTGCGGTTTCGCGCGCCACGGGCGGGCCGGGACGCGCCCCGGCGGGATGCAATCCGACCGCATCACGCGACAAGGCCCGGACCGGATTTCTCCGGCCCGGGCCTCTCCCCCTGGTCGCCCCCAGCGGTCCTGGCGTCACCTTACCTCTAGCTGGTGTCGCCTGTCACACGTAGATATCGACTAGGGCGACGGAAAGGTAACGGCTCGCCACGAGTTTATGCGTAGAAGGGGTTCTCGCCTAGTGCGTGATCGGTCACATCGACCACTTCCTTCACCTCGGGGATCGCCTCCTGGATCGATCGGGCGATGCCCTCGCGCAGCGTCATGGCCGATACGGCGCAGCCCTGGCAGCCGCCGCCCATCGTGACATAGACGGTGTCGTCCTCGACGCGGTCGAGGCCGGCGAACCCACCGTGCACGGCCAGCGACGGGTTGATCTGCTGGTCGAGCAGCTGCTGGACCTTCTCGCCGGTCGTGCCCGAGAGCTCGAGGTGGGCGCCCGACAGC
>JBKOZM010000111.1:0-14903 GCA_046725855.1 Chloroflexota bacterium
CCTGGGCCTGCGCGGCGTCGAGCAACGGCTCGACGAGGTTCCGAACTCGGTCATGGTCGAACCGATCCCGGGGCCGACGGGCGGTCGCCGCCATCGCGACGACCTGCCGCCGGAGGAGCGGGTAGACGCCGACGGCCGGCCACTGCCGCCGCCTCCCGGCTACTACTAGGGAACCGCGGCCAGCTCAGGACTGGCGGAGCGCGCCGATCAGGGCCTCGTCGGTCGGCGTCGGTCCCAGGCCCAGCCGAGCGCCGAGCCGCGCGGCCAGTGGCGGCTCCAGGTAGGTCGCGCGCAGCGCCGGCCAGGATAGCTCGGCGAAGACCTCCCTCGGTGGCCGGTCCAGAATCACCCGGCCGGCCTGCATGACCACGACCCGGCCGAAGGCCGAGGCCACGAACTCCATGTCGTGGCTGATGGCGATAACCGTGCGGCCCGCAGCCTCGGCCTCCGAGATCACGCGCCGCACGATCGCCACGCCGCGCAGATCCTGGCCGGTGGTCGGCTCGTCGAGGACGAGGACGGGGGTGCGCATGGCCAGGACCGAGGCGAGCGCCAGCAGCTTTCGGCGCGAGGCGCCGAGGTCGTACGGGTTGGTGCGCGCCTCCGCGGCAAGGTCGACGGCCTCCAGCGCCTCATCGACCACGGTCCGTAGCTGCGAGCCGCGCATCCCGAGGTTCCGCGGACCGAACTCCACCTCGGCCCGGGCCGACCCGGCGAAGATCTGCTGATCGGGGTCCTGGAACACGAGCCCGACCTTGCGGGCGAGCTGGGCGACGGTGTAGGCCTTCGCATCGGCCGCGTCGATGGTGACCCGACCGGCGGTCGGTCGCAGGAGGCCGTTCAGGTGCCGCACCAGGGTCGTCTTGCCGCTCCCGTTCTGCCCGACCAGTGCCACCCCCTCGCCGCTACCGATCCGCATATCCACGCCGTCCAGGGCTCGCACCCCGCCCCGGGCGTAGACGTGCGAGACGGCCTCGAGAGCCAGCTCGGTCACGCGGCGGATCCGCTCGCGCCCAGGGCAGTCGCCAGCCGCTCGCGTGTCGGGGCAGGGATCGACGCTGCCTCCGCCAGGCGCCGGATCCGGACCGATCCGGGCGGCGCGACCCCCAGCTCGACGAGCCGGGTATCGGCGAGCACGGCGTCAGCCTCGCCCTGCAGGGCGAGGCGCCCGGAATCGATCGCCACCACCCGCGTGCAGATCTCGGCCAGCAGATCGGTCTTCTGCTCGGCCACCAGGATCGAGGCGCCGTCCTCCGCCAGCCGCCGCAGGGCATCGGCGACGAGGCGGGTGCCGGCCGGGTCCAGCTGGGCCGTCGGCTCGTCCAGGACGAGGTGCCGTGGCCGCAGCGCCAGCAGCCCGGCCAGCGCCACGAGCTGCTGCTGCCCGCCGGAGAGACGCGCGGGCTCACGCTCGGCGAGCTCGCCGATGCCGAGGATGTCGAGGGCTGCGCCGGTGCGGCCGATGACCTCGGCCAGCGGCAGCCCCAGGTTCATGGGGCCGAACGCGACCTCCTCGTACACCGTGGCGGTCACCCGGGAGAGCTGCGTGGCCGGGTTGGCGAAACAGATGCCGACCCGCTCGGCGAGCTCATGCATGGCCAGCGGGGCGACGTCGCGGCCGTCGAGCAGGACGCGCCCGGAGAGCGTCCCGCCCACCGTGCGCGGCGCAAGTCCGGCAGCCACCAGACAGAGGGTGGACTTGCCGGCCTCCGAGGCCCCCACGACGCCCACCACCTCCCCCTCGCCCAGGGCCAGGCTGACAGCGTGCAGCGAGGGACGTGCCGCTCCGGCGTAGCGATAGGTGACGGCATCGAGCTCGAGCATCAGCCCAGCCAGGCGAGCCAGCCGGCGGCGCGCAGCCCGATCAGGGTGGGCAGAGCGCCAACCAGCAGCCAACGCGCCACTGCCTGGCGCCGGGAGTCAGCCGGCCGCCAGAGGAGCGTCCGGCGGCCGGGTCGGGTGAAGGCCCGCGCCTCCAGCGCCATGGTTCGCTCCTCGACCTCGGCGATCGATCCGAGCACCACCGGCGCCACCAGCGGCAGCAGGCCACGCACGCGCGCCCAGGGGCTGCCCTCGGAGTCCAGGCCGCGCGCGCGCTGCGCCGCGGCGATGTCCGCGGCCCGGTCGACCATGGTCGGCACCGTCTGCACCGAGGCGTTGGCCACGAAGGCGATCCGCGGCGAGACGCCTCGCGCCTCGAGGTCGATGACGAGGTCACCCGGCCGCGTGGTCAGGTAGAACAGCACGACGGCGCCGCTGATCGCCGCCAGGCGCAGCAGGATCTCGAGCGCGAATCGGAGCCCCTCGGCCGTCGCCACGATCGGGCCGATGCGAAGCAGGATCGTCTCTCCCCCGGGAAAGAAGAAGACGTTGACCAGCACGACGCTGATCGCCAGCGGCAGGCTCAGCAGCAGGGCGATCCGGATCAGCTCGCGCACGACGCCGGCCACCGCGGCGGGCAGCAACACCCCGAGCGCGATGAGCAGCAGCGGCGCCGCGACGCCGCTCAGCACGATGGCCGCCAGCGTGACGGCGAGCGCGGCCACCAGCTTGGTCAGCGGATTGAGCCGATGGTAGGCACTCCCCCCGTCACGGAGCAGAAAGGCGGGGGCCTCGATCAGTCTGCCGCCTCCTCGAGGAGCTGCTCGCCCTGCGGGTATCGCGCTCTCGTGCGGCGCGCCATGGCGGTCACGATCAGGTACACCACGAAGAAGGTCGTGACCTTGTCGATCGGGTCGCTGATCAGCCCCTGCCCAAGCGTGGCGAGCCGCAGGTCGACCCCTGCCTGACGGAAGGCCGTAACCAGGAAGTCCACACCGGCCCCGGTCACGCCACCGAAGACGCCGGCCGCAATCGGCGCGCTGATGAGGGCGGCCACGATGCCGGTGACCATCCCGCACACGATCACGTACGTCGCGGTGAGGTCCCGGCGCACGACGAGGATCGCAGCGAGGCCCACGATGGCGGCCACGACCAGCGCCAGCGCCAGCCAGCCGAGCGCGATGAAGACCGGGCTGTCGAAGACTGGATTGTTGGGCGCCGGCGACAGGCTGGGGTCGCCCCCACCCACCGCTGAAAGGAAGGCCCGGTAGCCGGTGAAGCCGAGCCACGCGAGCCCCAGGACCAGGCCCGCGGCGACGAGCCCGCCGATGGCCAGCTCGCCAAGCGGGCGGTCGGGGCGAGGCCGCAGGAAGCCGACGCGCGAATAGCTGCCTGCCAGCAGGCCGATGACGGCGGCCGTGATCGCGAAGGCGCCATTCGGCGGGTACTGGAATGGTGGCGGGATGACATACGCCCACAGGAGATTGCCCATGAACCCGGTCAGTGCGCCGGCCAGGGGCCCGGCCAGCACGCCAACCAGGATGGTGCCGACCGAATCGAGATAGATCGGGATCTTCAGGACGGCCACCACGGTCTGGCCGAGGATGATGTTCAGGGCGATCGCGATCGGGATGAGCGCGAAGGTGCGAGTCGTGAACTGGCGCGCGACCGACTCGAGCCTGCCCGTCTGCAGGTACTCGACCAGCAGGTAGGCGGCAATCGCGGCGATCACGGCGACGGCCAGGATGAGGGCCAGCACGTTCGCCGCCGTCTGGAAGGCGAAGAAGATCGGGTCGGGCTGACCCGGATCCCACTTGCCGGCGATGAGGATGCCACCGGCCGCGATGACCAGGAAGGTCAGCCCGGCGGCTACGAAGCGAATCCAGCTGGAGCTCATGCCTCCTCCTTGGCTTGTGCGCGAGCTTCTGCGCGCTCCTGGACGGGCGCGACCGCGCGTGCCAGCCGCTCGAGCAGCTCGTCCTTCATGCCCCCGGCGTCGATGTCAGTGGCCACGTCGACGGTCCGCCGATCCTGGCCGGTGAAGCGGTACAGGCTGCCGGCCATCATCGGATCCGCGCTCGTATCACAGGCGAGCCGCAGCGGCGCCGAGTCGGTCACCAGGTCGGGGCGCAGCAGGGACGCGATCAGCGTGACCGGATCGTGCAGGTAGCAGCCGTCGATCCCGTCGGCCTCGCGGTGGAAGCCGACGTAGAACCGGATCGCGTCGCGCACCAGCCGGGCGATATACGTGTCGGGCAGGACGCGCAGGTCGTCCAGGGTGAAGATCACGTCCTGTGTCGCGTCGAGCGGGAAGATCCGGTCGATGGCGCCCGTGCGCAGGCACGTCTCGGCCGCCTCGGGATCCACGCACGCGTTCCACTCGCCGGTGTCGGTAGTGTTGCCGCGCTCCTCGAGCGTGCCACCCATCCAGATCACCTCGCGCGTGCCGCGCTCCAGGTCGACGCCGCCGAGCTCCGCAGCCGCCAGGTTGGTGAGCGGCCCGAGCGCCACGATCGTCATCTCGCCGGGGTGGCGCTTGACGTGCGCGCCCAGGTAGCGCGACGCGGGGATGGGCGTGTACTCGGTCGTCCCCAGGGCCTTGTCCTCTCCCCGCAGCTCGACGTAGCCGGTGCCCGTTGGGCCATGGGTGTCCGGGGCGGTGCGGAGGCGCCGGTGGAGCGGCCGCGCGGCCCCGATGCTGACCGGTACGTCCTGGCGGCCGACCATCTGCAGGATCTTGCCGGTGTTGCGGGCCACGTGGTGGATCTCGACGTTGCCGGCCACGCAGGTGACGCCGCGGAGGTTCAGCTCCGGGGCGGTGGCCGCGATGAGCAGCGCCACCATGTCGTCGATCCCCGTGTCGACGTCCAGGATGACCGGGCGCGCCTCCATCGGCGCCATCCTAGCGCGCCGCGCTAGGCGGGCCAGGCTCCCGCGCGCCCGACCTTGCTCTCGAGCGGCCTGCCCAGCGCGTCGCTGATGTGGCGGGCGGCGGCCAGCACCCCGTCCAGGTCGACGCCGTGGCGCAGGCCCTGGCGGTCGAGCAGGTAGACAAGGTCCTCGGTGGCGAGGTTGCCGGCCGCACCGGGCGCGTAGGGCGAGCCACCGGTGCCACCCGTCGAGGCGTCGAAGGCTTGCACCCCGGCATCGAGCGCGGCCATGACGTTGGCCAGCGCGGTGCCGCGCGTGTCGTGCAGGTGCAGCGCCAGCACGTCGGTCCCGATCCCGGCGGATGCCAGGGCCCCCAGCACGCGCCGCACGTCGGCGGGAGCGGCGACGCCCAGCGTGTCGCTGATCGCCAGCTCGTCGACGCCCAGCGCCAGCAGCCGCTCGCTCAGCGCGGCCACCGCCGCCTCGGCCACCTCGCCCTCGTACGGGCAGCCGAAGGCGGTGCTGACGTAGGCCCGCACCCACCAGCCTCGCTGGCGCGCCGCCGCCACCACCGGCGCGAAGGCGACCAGCGACTCGTCCACGCTCATGTTGATGTTGTGGCGCGCGTAGGACTCGGTCACGGCGGTGAAGACGCAGATGGCATCGGCCCCCGCCTGGATGGCGCGCTCGAGCCCGCGCTGGTTCGGCACCAGCACCGGGTAGCGGATGCCCGGTCGCCGGGGCAGGCGCGCCATCAGCTCGTCCGCGTCGGCCAGCTGCGGGATGGCGCGCGGCGCGACGAATGAGGTGGCCTCGATCTCGCGCAGGCCGGCGTCCGCCAGGAGCTCGATGAAGCGCAGCTTGACGTCGGTGGAGACCGGCGTGCGCTCGGCCTGCAGCCCGTCGCGCGGGCCAACCTCGTAGATCCGAACGTCGACCGCGGTCACGCCGGCGATTCTAGGCCGATACCTCCGCCAGGAGGTCGCCACGCTGGACCTGCTGGCCAACCCTCACGGCCACGTTCGTCACCGTCCCGGCCAGCGGCGTCACCACGGCGTGCTCCATCTTCATCGCCTCGATCACCACCACGGCGGCGTGCGCCCCGACCGATGTACCGGCCGCTGCCCGGACCGCGATGACTCGACCGGGCATGGGTGCGACCAGCGCGGCCACGTCGCCCGCGCCGGCCGCGGCGTGGCGGGCCGCCTCCTCCACGTTGGGCGGCATGGCCAGCGACAGCTCCACCGACTGGCCATCCACCGCCACGTAGGCCAGGCCGCCCGCTGTCGCGACCCCGGCGTCAACCTCGCCCTCGAGCGCCACCCGGCGCTCCTCGTCGCCCAGGCGCATGCGCACCGCAGCCGGAGCGCTCGACCGCCAGCCGCCGCCCCATGGACCGTGCGGGCCCTCGGCCAGCAGGGCACCGGCGGCCGCTCGCCACTGCGCCTCGGTCGGCTTGGCTGGACCGGGCAGCTGCAGGCCGTCGATCGTGTCGGTTCGCACCTGCGCCTCGCGCATGACGGGCTGGTCGAGCAGCCAGCGCAGAAAGCGCAGGTTGGTGCCCAGCCCCAGCACCAGCGTGCCGTCCAGCGCCGTGCGCAGCTGATCCAACGCGGCGTCGCGGGTGGCCCCGTGGGCGATGAGCTTGGCGAGCATCGGGTCATACCGGTCCGAGACAACGTCGCCCTCCCGGATGCCGGTGTCAATGCGCACCACTCCGCCTGGCCAGCGCAGCCGCAGGATCCGGCCGCTGGCCGGCAGGAAGCCCGCTTCGGGGTCCTCGGCGTACAGCCGTGCCTCGATGGCGTGGCCGCGATGCCGGATGTCCGCCTGGGTGAGCGCGAGCGGCCCGCCGGCCGCGATGCGCAGTTGGTCGGCGACCAGGTCGCGGCCGGTCACCGCCTCGCTGACCGGATGCTCGACCTGGAGCCGGGCGTTCATCTCGAGGAAGAAGAAGGCGTCGTCGCGGACCAGGAACTCCACCGTGCCGGCGCCTGCGTAGCCGACCGCCGCGGCGACGTCCAGCGCGGCGACTCCCATCCGTGTGCGCATCTCGTCGGAGACCGATGGCGCCGGAGCCTCCTCCACGATCTTCTGGTTGCGCCGCTGCGCCGAGCAGTCGCGCTCACCGAGGTGCACGCCGCGGCCGTGCGCGTCGAAGAGGACCTGCACCTCGACATGCCGCGACCCATCCAGCAGTTGCTCGAGGATGAGCCGATCGTCCCCAAAGGCCCCGCGCGCCTCCCGCCGAGCGGCTGACAGCGCGTCCAGCAGCTGGTCCTCGGCGCGCACGGCGTGCATGCCCTTGCCGCCGCCGCCGGCAGAGGGCTTGACGAGCAGGGGGTAGCCGATCCGCGCCGCGGCGGCGACGAGCGTGGCGTCGTCCTGGGCGGCGCCCTCGTAGCCGGGCAGCACCGGCACCCCCCGCGCGGCAGCGACGCGCCGGGCGGCTGCCTTGTCGCCGACGGCCTCGATCGCTTCCGGCGGGGGTCCGACCCAGGCGAGGCCGGCGGCCATCACGGCCCGGGCGAATGCCGGATTCTCGGCCAGGAACCCGTAGCCGGGATGGATGGCGTCGGCCTGCGTGCGTGCGGCCGTGGCCAGGATCGCCTCGGCGTCGAGATAGGAGTCGATGGGCTGCGCCTCGTCGAGTCCGTCGGCGGGCCGATCCGGCGGCTCGTGGACGCCCACGGTGTGGATGCCCAGCGCACGGGCGGTGCGGGCCACCCGCGCGGCGATCTCACCGCGGTTGGCGATCAGCAGCCGCCGGATGCCCCGCGGCGCCTCCGCGCTGCGCGGCACCTCCGCCACGACCGATGGCAGCGACGAACGCGACACGCGCATCCGGCCGCCCACCCGCTCGGCCGGGAGGCGACCGTCGGCGATCCAGCGCTGGACGGTGCGCACGGTGACGCCCAGCTCCTCGGCCACCTGCCGCGGGGTCAGGGCCTCATCGGTCACGTCGCGATTGTCGCAGAGGTAGAGGTCAGGTCAGTCGCGTCTCCACGACGGCCGCCGCTTGTCCAGGAAGGCGCTCAGGCCCTCCTGCCCCTCCGGCGAGACGCGTTGGCTCGCGGCGCGCTTGACGGCCAGGCCCAGCGCCTCGTGACGCGTCAGGCCGCGCTGGTCGCGGATCACGGCCTTGGCGCCGCGCGCCGCAGTCGGGCCGGCCGACAGCAGCTCGCCCACGAGCGCCTCGACGCGCTCGTCGAGGGCGTCGAGGTCGGGCAGGACTTCGTGGACGAGCCCGATCTGGCGCGCCCGCCCGGCATCGAAGCGCGCGCCGGGCGGGAAGAGGGCCCGCGCGTGGGTCTCGCCGATCTTGGCCAGCACGAACGGGCTGATCACGGCCGGCATGATGCCGAGCTTCGTCTCGGTGAAGCCGAAGGTCGTGCCCGCGGCCGCCAGCACGATGTCGGCGACGGCGCACAGCCCCATCCCGCCGCCCAGGGCAACGCCGTGCACCCGGGCGATGACCGGCGCCGGGCACTCGTCAATCGCCGTGAGCATGTCCTGCAGCCGGGCGGCGTCCGCCTCGTTGTCGGCCGCCGACAGCGCCATGGCGGCCCGTTGCCAGGCGATGTCGGCACCCGCGCAGAAGGTCGTGCCCTCACCGGCCAGCACCACCGCGCGCAGCGCCTCCGGCGGCTCGGTGGCGAGACCCACGAACGCGTCATGCAGCGCGGCGATCAGGTCGGCGTTGAGGGCGTTGTGGACCTCGGGGCGGTTGAGACGGATGCTCGCCACGGCGCCATGGCTGGCGACGGTCAGCAGCTCGCTCATGGACGTCCGCGCCGGTAGAACGGCTCGGCGATGGCGCGCACGGAGCTCAGGAGCGGCTCCTCGAGCCACACCACGTCGGTGCCGTCCGGCACGTCGACGGTTGCCGACGTGCCCTCGCCGCCGAGCAGGCCGAGCAACAGCCGGCTGCCCCGGCCGTCGGCGGCCTCCACGAGCCACGCCGCCGCCACTTCGGTTCGGCGCAAGGACTCGGCCAGCGTCGCCTCCAGCGCGGCTGCCTCTGGCCCGGCCAGCCGCAGCCGAAGCGAGCGCCGCGAGCTGGTGTCGACCAGGGGCTCGTCGGTGCCCGGCACCCGGCCGGCGGCAAGCGTGGCCAGCTCGTCGGGTTCGAAGCGGTAGGGGATCGGGCCGGCCGGATCCATGATCGCGGGGACGCCGGCGGCCGCCATGTTGGCGATTGCGATTCGCGCGGGGATCGGGAGGCTGGCGGTGCCGCGCGGGGCCCAGGCCGAGAGGGCTGCGATCGAGCCGAAGCAGACGCTGATGGGCTGCCCGTCGGCGTCGGCGGCCAGCATCACGCTGATCTCGACCTCCTGCTCGTCGTTGACCGCCGCGGCCAGCGCCGATTTCGCCTCGTCGCCGTGCTCGGGTGGAACCGGCAGCAGCAGCGTGCCGCTCATCAGCGCCCGGTAGAAGGCGTCCAGCGCGGACCGGTCGGACGAGCCGCGCTCCTCGGCATCGCGGGCGGCCAGCATCGCGTCGAAGAGTCCCGCGGCGGACTCCTCCAGCGTGCCGGTCGGCGTGGAGCGGTCGTGCGAGCCCGGCGCTGGGGGTTCGAGGGCCATGCTCGCAGCCTACACCGGGCAGGCCTAGGATACGCAGCATGATCAGCGCCATCGATCACGTCGTCATTGGGGTGGCCGACCCGGACGCCGCGGCGGCGGAGCTGACCGAGCAGCTCGGCCTCGCGTTCAACGCGGGCGGCCGGCACCCCAGCACCGGCACCTTCAACCGGATCGCCTTCCTGGGTGAGAGCTTCCTCGAGCTCATGGGCGTGGAGGACCGCGCGCAGGCGGCGGAGAGCCCGATCGGCGCGGCGGCGCTGCGCGCCATCGAGGCGGGCGGTGGGCTGGCGACCTATGCGCTGCTGGACGACGGCATCGAGCACACCGTGGAGGCGCTGCAGGCCACCGGCAGCAGCATCGGACCCGTCACCCATGGCAGCCGCAGTCGGCCGGACGGCGAGCTGGTCGAGTTCTGGCTGGCCATGTTCGAGCGACTCGGTCCCGACGCGCCGCCGTTCCTGATCAAGCATGCCTACGCCGGGGCAGAGTGGGGATCCGATGCCCTGGCCGCTCGACGAAGGGCCAGCCACCCCATCGGCTCGCCCGCCATTCTCACCCGCCTCGACCTGGCCACGCCCGACCCGGCCGGGCTGGCGGCGGACTACGCGGCGCAGCTCGAGCTGGAGGTACGGACCGTCGCCGACCTGGCCGTGTCCACCGTCGGGCCGCACACCATCAGGCTCGTGCCCTTGCGCGAGATGGAGGTGCCGGCCGTGGTCGTCATCGGCGCCGGCATCGATGCGCCCCGCACGGTCGAGGCCCTGGGCCTGCGCTTCGACGTCGAGCCGGTGGTGCTGTCGGTGCCGGTGCTGTAGCGGCCGAGCCCTACTCCGCGGGCTCCTCCGGCGGCGGAGGCGTGCTCGGCGGGCGCTCGACGACGGCAGGCTCCGGAGCGCGACGGCCGCGAGCCGCGAAGATGACGGTGATTAGCCCAAGCGCCGCGACGATGATCCCGGCCCAGGGCTGATAGGGCTCGATCGGCTCCATCAACCGGAACTGGTAGCCGATCATCGGCAGGACGAACGAGCCCACACCGAGTATCACGAGCAGGACGCCAAGGCTGAGCATCGAGACGTGCCTCCCTCATCCGCGGCAAGCGCCGTGAGCCCATGGTAGCCGGGCGTCACATGCGGAACACGCCGAAGTGGGTCTCCGGGATTGGCGCGTTGAGGGCGGCGCTGATGCCCATCGCCAGCACCCGTCGCGTGTCCAGCGGATCGATCACGCCGTCGTCCCACAGGCGCGCGGTCGAGTAGTAGGGCGAGGCCTGGCGTTCGTACTCGGCCAGGATCGGCGCCTCGAACGCCTCGCGCTGCTCGTCGGTCTCGACCTCGCCGCTGACGGTCGAGAGCACGCGGGCCGCCTGCGCGCCTCCCATGACGCTGATGCGCGCGTTCGGCCACATCCACAGCTGCCGCGGCGAGTACGCCCGCCCGGCCATGCCGTAGTTTCCCGCGCCGAAGCTGCCGCCGATGATGACCGTGAACTTCGGAACGGCCGTGGTGGCCACCGCCGTCACCAGCTTGGCGCCGTCCTTGGCGATGCCGCCGGCCTCGTACTCGCGGCCGACCATGAAGCCGGTGATGTTCTGCAGGAAGACGAGCGGGATCCGGCGCTGGCTGGCCAGCTCCACGAAGTGCGTGCCCTTCAGGCTGGAGCTGCTGAACAGGATCCCATTGTTGGCGAGGATCCCGACCGGATAGCCCTCGATGCGAGCGAAGCCGCAGACCAGCGTCTCGCCGTAGCGCTCCTTGAACTCGTGAAGGTCGCTGCCGTCGACCAGGCGCGCGATCACCTCGCGCACGTCGTAGGACTGGCGCGCATCCGCCGGGATGACCCCGTACAGCTCATCCGAATTGACCGATGGAGCGGCGGGCTCCGCCCGCTCCCACGGCGGATCCGGCTTGCGCCAGGCGAGGCTGCGCACGATCTCGCGACCGATGGCCAGGGCGTGTTCGTCGTCGAGCGCGTAGTGGTCGGCCACGCCGCTGGCGGTGGTGTGCACCTCGGCCCCGCCAAGCTCCTCGGCGCTCACCTCCTCGCCGGTGGCCGCCTTCACGAGCGGCGGCCCGCCCAGGAAGATGGTGCCGGTGCCCTTGACGATGACGGTCTCGTCCGACATGGCGGGCACGTACGCGCCCCCAGCCGTCGAGGACCCCATCACCAGCGCGATCTGCGGGATGCCGCGCGCGGAGAGCTGGGCCTGGTTGTAGAAGATGCGGCCGAAGTGCTCGCGGTCGGGGAAGACCTCGTCCTGGAGGGGCAGGTACGCCCCGCCGCTGTCGACCAGGTAGAGGCAGGGCAGGTGGTTCTCGAGGGCGATCTCCTGGGCGCGGAGGTGCTTCTTGACGGTGATCGGGTAATACGTGCCGCCCTTGACGGTGGCGTCGTTCGCCACCAGCACGCATTCCACGCCCTCGACCAGCCCGATGCCGGTCACGATCCCGGCACCCGGCGCCTCGTCCTCGTACAGCCCATTGGCGGCGAGCGGCGAGAGCTCCAGGAAGGCAGTGCCCGGGTCGATGAGCCGATCGATCCGCTCGCGGACCGGCAGCTTGCCACGGTCACGATGTCGGGCGATCGCCCGGTCGTCACCACCGGCGCCGCGCTCGCTCACCGCGCGCACGCGGTCGCGGAGCTCGGCCACCTGGCGCGCCATGGCATCCGCGTTGGCGGCGAACGAGTCGGAGCCGGGGTCCAGGGCGGAGCGGAGGGCGGCCATTCGCCGCCGATTATGCGGCGATGCCGCGGGTGGCGAGGCCGGCTAGGCCAGGGTCACCAGCGGCACCATGTGGGTGACGTGCGCGGTGTTGACGATCACCACGCTGACGACGTGCTCGAAGGGCGGCTCGCCGTTGTGGAGCAGGTACGCCTCGGTCAGTGGAATGAAGCGCGGGCCACGAATCAGCATGTGCGTCCCGACCTCGGCGACGGGCGGCACGTGGATGTTGCCCGTCACGCTGAACGGGCCGGCGGTGATCGCGACCCGACGCAGCTTGCGGTGGAGGCGAAGCTGACGTGACGCGCGCCATTCCGGCGGCATGGCCAGGATGAGCTGCTCGGCGAGGACCGACTGCCATTCGCCCGCCTCGTCGGTGCCCGGCGGCATGGGCCCGGGCGCGGGGGGCTCCGATGGGGCGTCGATCGGGCCCGGGCTCGGGCGCCACAGGCGCAGCTCGGCCTGCTCGTTCAGGAGGTCAGTCACGCGGCGCCCATTGGCGGCGATCCAGCCCACGATGCGCGAGTCGGCGGTGTACAGCTCGATCGCCGCCAGATCGGTCGCAGGTGCCAGCGCAGCTGAGCCGGAAGTCGGCGCAGTACCTGCGCCGCGGCGCCAGTTCCAGAACGTCACGCTTGAACCCTCGGTAGCGGCCCGCGGGGCACCCGCGCAGCTCGTGGGCGAAGGGTACGCGGGCCCAGGCACGCCCCCAAGGGCCCGACAGTACTAGGCAGGGCCGGTGCGCCGATGCACCGGATGGGACCCTCCCGGCTAACGGTCCATGGGGATTTGCGTTACAACTAGCGTCATGAACAGATCTGCCCGGATCCTGATTGCCGCCATGGCCCTGTTGCTGCTGGTCGCTGGCTCGGCGCTCGCCAACCGGGCGAACAAGCCCGCCGAACAGCCGCCTGTCGTCGCCGAAGATCCCGAGCAGCCGGACGAAACAGGCGCCGCGCCGTCCGCGGAACTGCTCGACAAGATCGTCGAGCGCCTCGGCGCTGCGGGCATCGAGACCGACGCGGCCACTGTCGCCGACCTGGCAGCCAAGTACGGCGTCGGCGGCGCCGTCCGCATCCTCGCCTGGGGTGCCGCCACCGACGCAGACGTCGCAGGCATGTTCGACTCGGGCATGGGCTGGGGCGAGATCGCGCGCCAGCTCAACGACGACGATCCGGAGGGTGACCTCAACCTGCGCCCCGGCATCGGCTGGGTCATGGGCGGCCAGGGCCAGGGCCACGCCAACGGCCAGGCCACCGCACCCGGGCAGCTCAAGAAGCAGCAGTAGGCCACACCCACCCGCGCGACCAGGGCCCGGCAGGTTGCCGGGCCTTCGTCATCGCGCAAGTGTTCAGGTCATCTGAACACTTGTGAGGCAAGCGGCCGGGGGCTGGTACCGTGCAGCGCATGATCGAGTTCGACGACTTCATGCAGGTCGACATGCGCGTCGGCCGCATCGTGGAGGCGCTGCCCTTCCCGGAGGCGCGCAAGCCGTCGTACCGGCTTCGCATCGACTTCGGGCCGGACCTGGGTGAGCGGTCCAGCTCCGCGCAGCTGGTGGTCACGTACCCCGATCCCGGGGAGCTGGTCGGCAGGCAGGCCGTGGCGGTCGTCAACTTCCCGCCCCGGCGCATCGCCGGGCTGGCCAGCGAGGTCCTGGTCCTGGGCGCGATGGGCGACGCCGGCGACGTGTGGCTGCTCGAGCCGAACCCGGCCGCTCCGCTCGGTTCGCGCATCGGCTGAAGCGTTCGCAATCCGGCGCGAGGCCGGGCAGACTATCCGGCGTGACCGAGACCGATGCGGACGCGCTCCTGGTCGGCGCCGCGCCGGCCGGCATGCCCGATCCCGAGCTCACCCCGCCCCAGATTGCGAGGGTCGGTGATCCGTTCGCGCGCCTTCGCTTCCTGCACTTCGTCTCTCGCCTGCGCCGAAACCAGACGCTCCAGTTGCGGGACGTGGTGGCGGCGCTGAACGCGACGTACCTCGACTGGTACTTCAGCGAGAAGGTCGTGCTTGCCGAGCTGGTCCAGCTGCAGGCGAACTGGGCGATCAGCTTCCATGGCGACGATCGGATCGTGCTCGACCGGAACGAGCGGGGTCACACGATGTTGATCGTCGACTCTTCCAAGATGACCCCGTTCCTCATCGGTCAGGCAACCAGGGCCGTCGAGGCGGGCGAGGAGGAGCAGCGGCGCTTCACCCTGGGCGACGGGGCCACCACCGATTGGTAGGGCCTAGACGCGGTCGGCGGCTCCGGCGGACTCGCTGACGACGCTGATCGGCTCGGCGCGCTCGGGCGCCGGCGATCGGCGCGGACGTGGCCGGAAGGGCGAGGTCTCGGGGACGATCGGTCCATTCGTCTCGGCCAGCTCGCCTCCCCGATAGGCCTCCCACACGGCCATGACCGTGTCGCGGTGCGGGCGGATGCGGCAGTGCTCGTCGCGGTTGCCCATCTCGTCGCAGTAGCCGAGTGGCACGCACTTGGGCGCCAGGAACGAGCCGAAGAAGGGCGAGACGCGGAAGATCTCGTGGCGGATCTGCTTGAAGAGCTGGCGGATCTCCCACTGCGCCATCGTGCACAGGCGTAGCCCGGACATGTGGATCAGCTGCCGCAGGTTGACCGTCATGATCAGGTTGGTCTGCATGGCGTTCGGGAAGATGAAGCGGGCGTCCTCGGCCGGCACCTCGGCCTGGAGCAGCTGTCCGTAGAGCTCCAGGTTGTCGTCGATCGCCTGCTGGAAGCGGCCCGCCAGGTCGTCGGGCAACTCACCTTTGGCGATCGAGTCGGGGACGGTGTAGTTGTCACGCTTCTTGAAGCTGACGTAGCGCTGCGACTGCTGGTCGAAGGCGGTCCCGGCCCGATGGCGCACCAGCTGATGGGAGAGCGTCCGGGTCACGCCGCTGAT
>JBKOZM010000112.1:0-9794 GCA_046725855.1 Chloroflexota bacterium
GGCTACCACCTGCTGACGGCCGCCGCATTCGTCAGCATGGCGCTGCCGCTCATCGTCTTCGTCAGCATGCAGCGGTTCTTCGTGCGGGGCATCCTGGGGGGCGCGGTCAAGGGCTGATCGCCGGGCTGGTGACCTCGATCGGGGGCGGCACGGAGTTCCTGGGTGCGGCGGCGTTCCTCTCCATGGCGCTGCCGCTGGTCGTCTTCTTCGCACTTCAGCGCTACTTCGTGCGCGGCATCGTCGGAGGCTCGGTCAAGGGCTGACGGGCCTGGCCCGCAACGTGCATCTCCCGGAGCCAGAACGCCCGGGAGGTGCACGATGACCGATCGACCGATGGATCCCAGCGCGCAGCTGAAGCCGCCTCCACTCGCCTTCGAGAAGCCGGAAACGGAACGGCCTGCGGACGAAGAGTCCTACGAAGAGGAGATCGCGGCCGAAGAGACTGGAACGGCGAGCGAGCAGCCGGACCGGGACGAGGTCGACGACTCAGACGACCGGCCGCCAGACGACGGGCCGGAGGTCGCCTACCAGCCACGATCCGGCTAATCATCGCTACCCCAGCCGGGTGATGATCGTCTCCCGGTCGAAGGCCCACGAGCCTATGACCAGCGCCAGCCCGATCAGCGCGGCCACCAGCAGGTTGCCGACCAGCACCTGCTGCATGGTGAAGGTGGCCTGACCGCCGAAGAACTGGGCGACGGCGATGGCGATGATGGGGATCACCACGAAGCCGCCGATCTGCTGCGCCGTGCGCGCGTCGCTGACGCGGCTGCTGACGATGATCCCCAGCAGGACGCTGAACAGGCAGATCAGCGGTACCAGGCTGGCCATCGCCACCAGCCACTGGTCGCTGAACACGAGCTGGGTCAGGCGCGGATCGGCGATGGCGCCGTTGACCAGGCCGTAGCCTGCGAACACGGCCCAGGTGGCGACCACCGCCGGCAGGGCGGCGGCGATCGTCTTGCCGGCCAGCAGCTCGGGAACCTCAAGCGGGGTGGCGAGCTGCGGCTCCAGCGAGCGCGCCACCTTCTCGCCGATGACCGACTGGCTGGCGATCGCCATCGGCACCATGGCCGGAATGAGGAGGAAGTAGGCCATGAAGTTGGTGACGATGAAGCCCTGCGCCGCCAGCTTGGGCGGCAGGCCAGGAAAGTTGGCGATGTACTGCTCGATCTGGCCGAGCTGGTTCGGATCCAGGTCGTTGACCTGAATGAAGGCCACCAGGCCGGTCGGGATGGAGGCGAAGATGAGCGCCGGCAGGGCGACCGCGCCGAGCAGCAACCGGTTGCTGAGCAGGTCGCGCCACTCCTTGACGAAGACGGCCAGCACGTAGGCCGGCCTCACGACGCCACCTCCGGGACCGATGGCTCCCGCACGGCGGCCAGCGGCGCGTCGCGCTCCCCCGTCTCGCCAACCAGGTTGAGGTAGACCTCTTCGAGCGTTGGCGATTCCTCGCGGACGCCGGTGATCCGCGCGCCGGCATGGACCAGCGCCGCCACCAGGTCCGGCGTCTCGCGGCCCGGATCGGCCAGCTCGACGACCAGGGACCCGTCCAGCGGCTGTGCCGCGAGCACGCTGGGCATGGCTGCCAGCACGCCGACGAAGGACTCGGCCCCACGGGCGCCGTTCAGGTCGACCCGTACGGTCGCGGCTCGCCCGTGGCGCCGCAGCCCGGCTGGCGTATCGACCCGTAGCAGCAGGCCCCGCATGATGCCGATCCGGTCGGCGAGGCGCTCGGCTTCGTCCAGGTTGTGGGTGCAGATCACGATCGAGCGACCCAGCGAGCGCAGCGTGTCGACGAAGTCGCGCACCGTCTTGGCCGCCGCCGGGTCGAGCCCGCTGGTCGGCTCGTCGAGGTAGATCACCTCCGGCTCGTGCAGCAGCGCACGGGCGATGGCGATCTTCTGGCGCATCCCCTTGCTGAAGCTGCCGACGCGGCGATCGGCGAACGGCAGCATCTCGACCACGCCCAGGTAGCGCTCGACCGCCCGGCGGAGCTCGCCGCCACGCAGCCCGTAGAGGCGGCCGTAGAAGGCCAGGTTCTGGCGCGCGGTGAGCTTGTCGTGAAGCCCCGGCGACTCGGTCAGGATCCCGGTGATGGCGCGGATCCGCTGCGAGCTCTCGCCCAGCGAATGGCCGTTCACGGTGGCGCCGCCCGCGGACGGCGCGATCAGGCCGGCCAGCATCCGGACCGTGGTCGTCTTACCGGCCCCATTCGGGCCGAGCAGCCCGAAGATCTCGCCATCGCCCACCACGAACGACAGGTCGTGCACAGCTGTCACCGGCCCGAAGTCCTTGCGAAGCCCCTCGACGACGATCACGACCCAGATGCTAGCCCGAGGCCGGCACCCTCGCCCATCGGTACCTTCTTCGCGGCGGGCGGCGCGCCTGGCCTGCGCTCGGGTAGCATCGGTCTATGCCGGAACGCACGATCCAGAGCACGCGAGCATTCGAGGGACGCCTGCTGAACCTGCGAATCGACGAGGTGGAGCTCGACGGTGGGCGGCGCGCACGGCGCGAAGTGGTCGAGCACCCCGGCGCCGTCGGCATCCTGGCCTGGGACGGCGGCCGCCTGGCGATGGTCAGCCAGTGGCGTCAGGCCGCCGGCGCCGAGCTGCTCGAGATCCCGGCCGGGACGCTGGAGCCGGGCGAGACATCGTCGGCCACCGCCGAGCGCGAGCTGGCCGAGGAGTGCGCCCGGCGCGCCGAGACCTGGGAGGCGGGGCCGTCGTTTTTCACCGCCCCCGGCTTCTGCACGGAGCGGCTGACCCTCTACCTGGCCACCGGCCTGCATCCGGCGACGGTTACGGCACCGGACGACGAGGCGCTCGAGGCCTCGTGGCTGACACTGCCCGAAGCACTGGCGGCAATCGACGAGGGACGGATCATCGACGCCAAGTCGCTGGCCGGCATCCTCTGGCTGGCGCGGCGCCTGCAGGCTGCCCCCGGCTGACGGCTAAGCCGCCTCGACGCGCTGCAAGGCCCGCCGGTAATCCTCGTTCTCCGGCTTGAGGAAGACGGCCATCCGCAGGTGGCGCCTGCCCGCCGATCGGTCGCCGAGCCGCACGAGCGACAGCCCAAGGCCGAAGAGCGCGTAGTCAGCCAGCGGATTGGCATCGACGATGGCCTGGAATTGGGCGGCGGCACGACGGTGCTCGCCCTGGTCGAAGTAGGCACGCCCCAACGCCTCCAGGATCGAGGCCTTGCCAGGCTCGAGCGCCAGGCAGCGCTCCAGGAGCACTGCCGCGGCGCCGGGATGGTGCTCGGCCAGCATCCGCGAGCCCCGCTGGAACAGGTCGTACGCGCTCTCGCGCTCGCCGGGGTCCATGGCGCTCAAACGTCGAGTTCGACGCGCTCGAGCCGCGGGTTCTCGGTGCGTCCCGGGATTCGGCCCCGCTTGGCGATCGGCCGGCCGTCGATCTCCTTGAGGTCGCCGGTGAAGTCTATCGGGCTGGCGTCCGAAATCGCCGAGCCGACCGCGAACGAGTCGACCGGCGCGGCCGCCTGCTTGAAGAACTCGATTCGCTCGGCGTCGAACCCGCCCGAGACGACGATGCGCACGTGCTCATGGCCGGCCTGGTCGAGACGGGTGCGGACCTCCTTGACGAGGTCGGGCGTGACCCGCCCACGCTCGGAGGGCGTGTCGAGCCGGACACCCCACAGCCGCTCGCCGAGCGCCTCGGCCACGCGCAGCGACTCCTCCGCCTCATCCTTGAATGTATCGACGAGGACGATGCGCGGCACGTCCGGGTCGGTGTGGCGGTCGAAGGCCTCCGCCGCGCGCACCGTGTCACCGAAGATGAGGATCATGGCGTGCGGCATGGTCCCGGTCGGCGCCAGGCCGGCGAGCCGCGCGCCGGCCGGCGTGGACGCTCCCACGCAGCCGCCGATGACGCTGGCGTAGTCCATTTGGTCCGCCACGCTGGGATGGACGTGCCGCGCCCCGAAGCTCACGACCGGGATCGGCGCGGCCACCTCAACGATCCGGCGAGCCGCCGTGGCCCAGCCGGTGCCCTGGGCCAGGATGCCGAGCAAAGCGGTCTCGTACAGGCCGAAGGCGGAATAGCGGGCGCTGATCCGCATGACCACCTCCTTGCGCGCGACCGGGTCGCCGTCGTGCAGCGACTCCACGATCGGGACGGGGTCGAGCGGCCTCCCGTTGCCCAGGATCTCGCGCAGGTAGGCGAGCGACTCCTCCGCCCCGCACAGGATGGCGTCCTCGCGCGGGAAGATCTCCATGGTCACGACCGGGTCGAGGTGCTCGGCGGCCAGGATGCGCCGGGCGCGCTCGAAGTAGACGTCGGCGGTCTCCCCGGACAGGACGTCCGCCGCAGGCTGGAAGCGCGAGCGCTCGGTTGGCGGGCGGGCGGTCATGGCCGAGCAGTGTAGCCCCTGGCTCGCCGGCGCCGAGCAACCACGATCGTCAGGCCGAGCAGGACGGCGAGCACCGCAGCGGCGGAGATGACCCGGACCAGACCGTCGGCGGCGGCGCCTCCCAGCCGCGCGCGAGCTGCATCCACCTCCTCCGCCGCGCCCCTGAGATCGCCCTCGGCGAACAACGTCGCCGCCACGGCCAGGTGGCTGGATGGTGCCTCTCCGCCCAAGAGGCCAACCCCTTCGACGACCGATGGCGTGCGGCTCAGCATGGCACGCACGTCGGCGTAGCCGGCCACCACCGCCGCCTCGGCATCGAGCTCGTCCTGCGCATCGGCTCCGCCGCCCGCGGTGCGATACCGGTCGCGGAGCCGATCCGGCGTCATCAGGCCGGCCCGCTCGATGGCGGCCAGCAGCTCGTCCCGGCCGTCGAGCCAGGTCTGGGCCTGTGCCATGGCGACCTGGGCGACGTCGAAGCGCCAGTCGGCCAGGTCGGCGATCACCGGGTCGGGGGCGCCCCAGTCGCCGGCGGCCACCAGCAGCTGCTCCAGTGCATCGCGCGCGGCGGCGCGCAGCGGCAGCTCGGCCGCCGCCGCCTCGTCAAAGACATGCGATGCGAACTCTTCCCCCAGCTCGACGCCGCTCACAGCTTCGAGCTGGTCGAGCAGGCGGCGCGTATCGACCGGTGTAGTGGCCTGGCCGGATGGCTCCGCCACCTCGTCGCCGACCGGTTCGTAGGCCCCCACGCCGGTCGCGATCCGGCGCCAGGCCAGCCGCAACCCATCCGGGCCCACGGCCGCCGCCAGCCGCTCGGCGAGCGCCCACGAAGCGGCATATCCAAAGGCGTCCTGCTGGGCGGTGGCCTCGCCGGCTCCCCAGCTGATGAGCGGGAAGGCGACACCCTCGGGCAGCTCGTCGAGACGGGTGTCCGGGTCGTAGGGCAGCGCCACCTTCAGCTGCGGGGCGACCGCGGCCGCCGCCTGCGAGGCGAACCCCTCCCGAATCCAGCGATCTCCGGCCAGCTGCTCGGAGATCCAGACGTGCGCCACCTGGTGCAGGGTGGTGAAATCGGGCTGGTTGAAGGCGACCGCGATCTCCCCCTCCCCCAGTGGTTGCTCGCTGAGGGCGCCAGGGACGTCCGGCACGACTTCGACCACCACCAACGGCCCGACGCGTGGGTAGTCGAGCCCGATCTTCTCCTCCAGGAGTGGCAGCGCATCGCTGAGCAGAACAAGGGTCTCCTCGCCCCATGAAGGGTCGTCGCTCCAGGCGCGCACCTGCAGGTCGACCGTGCCGCTGGAAAGGACCACGCCTGCGTTCAGGGTGGTGTAGCTCGCCGGTCGAACGGCGATGACGCGGGCCAGCCAGCTGGTCGGGTCGGCCACGGCGCCGCTCTCCAGGCGCCGCGTCGCGCCATCCTCGGCCGCGGTCAGCTCGTCTCCGTCGACCTTGACCTCGTAGTCCACGGGCAGGCTGACCGTGACCTTCCCGCTGGTGCCGAAGCTCCACGCCGGAAAGACGACCGCCGAGGGCCGAACGCGGACGTCGGGACCGGCGCCATCGGGCAGGATGTAGCTCAGTCGGAAGGTCACCTTCTGCTTGTAGCGGACCGGCGCTCGGGGGCGAACGCTGGCGACATTCACGCCGTTTCGCGTGGCGACCGTGACCCGCATCGCTCCGCGTGAATCACGGGCGGCGACGTTCGTGGCGCCGTTGTGGATGCCCAGGTCGATCACCTCGAAGACGCTGAACTGTCCCGCCGGATTGGGCGTGGTGTTCGTGAAGGTCACGTCGACCGCCACCGCGATCCGCTCCTTGTCCGGCTGGACGTCGTAGCTGGCCACCGTCGCCAGGGTGTACTCGGCCGCGCGGGCCAGGTGAGGTCCGGGCAGCCCCAGGCCAGCCGGTCCCAGGGCCACCAGCAGCCATGCGGCCAGCAGGGCAGCGGGAAGGCGCCTCATCTGCCACTCCCCAGCAGCCGGGCGAGCAGCCCACGCCGCGGCGGTCGGGGGAGGGGCGGCTCCCAGTCCGGCATCGTCGCCACCACCGCCGGCCCATACGCCGCGAGCAGCCGGGCATTGCGTCCCTCCCGGCCGCTCCAATCGGGCAGGACGCCGCGATCGGCCACCGCCGCTGCCGTCTCCTCCAGCAGGCGATCGGCGACGGTGACGAGGCGGACGAGGCCGCGCGCCAGCTCATCGCGGTCGAGCGCCGTGGTCGGCAGCTCGGTCATGAGCATCGGTCGTTGGTCATCGGTCATGGCGAACTTCACGAACGGATAGTCGAAGTTGGCGCGCAGCATGTGGTGGTAGACCCGGCGCGAGAGGTCCATTGCCTCCGGGCCGTAGTAGGCCCACAGCGAGACGCCGACGCCCGCCACCCAGGCGACCGTGATGCGCAGGTCGAAGCGCCGCGCTCCGTCCAGCACCAGGTCGCGGCTCAGCGCCAGGCCACCGGCGTCGTCGCTGCCGCCCACGGTCTCGACGCCCAGCTCGGCCAGCCAGGTGTCGACCGGGGGCGCCTGCTCAGCCAGGGGGCGCCACCGTCTCGCCGGAGCGAATCACGCGCCGGCCCTTGAAGTCGGCCTCCTGCGTGCGCGGGTCGATCCGGCAGTTGCGACCGATGATTACCCCGGCCGGGATACGGGCTCGCTTGCCGACCAGCGTGATGCCGGCGTACAGGCGCTCCGGCTCATGGCGGTTGGGACGGAGGTCGTCGCCGGAGCCGACGGCGGCCCGCGGGCCGATGAAGCAGTCCTTGTCGACGATGGCCATGTCCACGACCGCGCCATCGGCCACCACGGTGTCGAACATCACGATCGAGTTGCGCACCTCGGCTCCGCGGCCGATCCGGACGCCGGGGGACAGGATGCTGTGCTCCACCGTGCCGTCGACCACGCAGCCGTGGCTGACCATGCTGCGCGAGACGGTCGCGTCGGGGCCGATGCGCGCCGGCGGCCGCTCCTCGCTCTTGGTGTAGATCAGCCAGCCGAGGTCGTTCAGCTCGATGCCGGGCGCATCCGACAGCAGGTCGAGGCTCGTCCGCCAGTAGCTCTCGACGGTTCCCACGTCCTGCCAGTAGCCGCGGAACTCGTACGCCTGGATCCGGCGGCCTGCCTCTACCAGCCAGGGCAGGAGATCGCGGCCGAAATCGACGCGCTCCGGCGACAGCACCTCGCGCAGGACCGACCAGCTGAAGACGTAGACCCCCATGCTGACCAGGTTGCTGGTCGGGTTGGGCGGCTTCTCGACGAAGGCGGTCACGCGTCCGTCGCCATCGGTCTCCAGGATGCCGAACCGATGGGCCTCCTCGATCGGCACGGTTCGCACGGCGCAGGTCAGCTCAGCCTTGGTGGCGCGGTGGGTCTCCAGGAAGTGGCGGTAGTCCATCTTGTAGACGTGGTCGCCCGCCAGGATCAGGACCAGCTCCGGGTCGCGATCGGCGATGAACTCCAGGTTCTGCAGCACCGCGTCGGCGGTGCCGCGATACCAGTCGCGCGCGCGACCGCGACCGAGGTAGGGCTGAAGCAGGGTGACGCCGCCGCGGCTGCGGTCGAGGTCCCAGGGCCGTCCGACGCCGATGTGATCGATCAGCGAGCGCGGCGCGTACTGGGTCAGCACGGCGACGTCGGTGAGCCCCGAGTTCACGGCGTTGCTGAGCGCGAAGTCGATGATCCGGTACTTGCCGCCGAAGGGGACGCCGGGTTTCGCGCGCACCTGCGACAGGATCGAGAGGCGCTCGCCCTCACCACCGGCGAGGATCAGGGTCAGAACGCCGGTCGACATGCCCGCGATTCTCCCACGCCGCGCGGGAGGAGCGCCGCCGCGCGCGTCGCACCCACGGCGCGGCGAGCGACACCAATCCGAGCACCATCGAGGTCCCGAAGATCGGGGTCAGGACGCCCGCGTTGATCGGCTGCCCGTTGGGCGTGGGGGTAGGGATGGGCAGCGGCGTGCACTTGTCCGTGTTGCCCGGCGGACATGAGGAGCCGGGTTTGGTCGGCGTCGGCTTGGGCGTGGGGGTGGCCCGCACCTTCCCGCAGATGGGTGCCCCGAACCCGTTGTTGCCCAGGACCGGGGCGATCGCAAGGTGGTAGGTCGGGTGCTCCTTGAGCTTGGTCGGGTCGCCGACCGCGCGGAGCTGGCCGTTCACGAAGCGGTCGGCCCAGTTGTGGGCCGCCGCCACCCACTCGGCCGGCCGCCGGCTGTCCTGCCGCACCTCCTGCTCGATGTCGAAGCAGCCCTTGGTGTGGACGTTGTCCGGCGGCGGGACCGTGCCCTCGAGGAACGGCATCTTCTGCGTCGGCCCGCAGCTGCGGGTGGCGGCCATCCCGCTGAAGCGGCAGATGTTGGCCACCACGATCCCCTTCGGCTGGGGGAAGTCGGTCTGAGGCACCGGCTTCTGGCCGTTCCAGTCCCACGGCTGGTTGAGCGCGACCTGCATGAAGTCGTGCCACAGGTAGAGCGGCCCGTCCGCGCTGAACAGGCCGCGGCCGAGGACGTTCGACATCGGCTCCTGGTTGTTGTTGCCCATCCAGACCCCGGTCACCAGCGAGCCGGGCACGTAGCCGAAGCCGGACACGTCGCGGAAGTCGTTGGTGGTGCCGGTCTTGAATCCGGCCTTGCGGCGCACGCCGTTCGGGTCGGTCAGCTCGGCCCGCGAGCCCCACAGCACGTTGCGGCGAGGATCGGTGTTGCCCTCGAGGATCCAGTGGGTCAGGTACGCCTCGGCCGGAGTCATCGGCGTGGTCGCCTCCGGCCCGTTGTCCTCGAGCGAGTAGATGACCCGGCCATCCCGGTCCCGGATCTCGCGAATGGTGGTGGCCGGATGGAGGGTGCCCTGCATGGCGAACACGCCGTAGGCCCCGGTGAAGTTGGTGAGGTTGACCGGCACCGAGCCAAGGGTCAGGGTCAGGCCGGGTTGCAGGTCGTTGATGTACTGCTCGCTGGCGATCCCCATCGACTCGGCGAACTTGGCAGTGACTCCCGGCCCGACCAGGTATTGCATCATCACCGACGGCACGTTGAGCGAGTAGCGCAGCGCGTCGGTGGCCAGCAGCGGGCCGTGGTCGCGAATGTCGGCGTTGGTGGGCATGTAGCTCGTGGCCCTGTTGGTGCCGAACTGGGTCACGGAGTCGACGAAGAACGTAGCGACGGTCGCCGCCCGCGAGCGGAAGGCGGACGAGTAGGTGATCGGCTTGAAGGCCGAGCCCGGCTGGCGCACGCCAAGACCGGCGACGTCGAATTGGCCCTGGACTCGCGGGTCCTCACGGTTGTAGTAATCGACGCTGCCGACGTAGGCCACGATCTCGCCGGTGGCGGAGTTGATGGCCACCAGCGCGCCGTTATTCACGTTCTTGTCGTGCAGCCTGGGCGTGTTCACCCAGTTGACGACCTTCTGCTTGGCGACCTGCTGCAGGT
>JBKOZM010000113.1:0-5825 GCA_046725855.1 Chloroflexota bacterium
GGAAGACGACGACCACCGCGAACAGGCCCACCACAGCGCCGGCCTGGAGGAGGGTCGAGAGGAGGCGCAGGTCGAGCGCCTGAGCGACGAGGTAGATGAGGTACAGGATCGACAGGCCGATGACGATGCGCACCGCTCGGGTGCCGCGGATCAGGATGAAGAGCCAGTAGATGACGATCGCGACGAGCGCGATGTCGACCAGCGACGTCCAGCTGCCGCGAAGGTAGGTATCCAGGAAGTCGCTAATGGCGTCCACCACGGTTGACCGATGATACCAACGAGGCCGCTCTCCCTAGACCGATGACGCCGCCGGAGCGGCGTCTGTTGCTCCCACCATGTCGGGGTCGGTTGTGCGGTTGTGCGGCTGTGCTGCTGTGCGGCTGTGCGGCACAACCGGCTGTGACAGCAGCGGAGGGGGCGCGCCACACCCACCGGCGATTACCGCTTGGTGTACTGAGGCGCCTTGCGGGCTCGCTTCAGGCCGTACTTCTTGCGCTCCTTGGCGCGTGGGTCGCGAGTCAGCAGGCCCGCGTCGCGCAACGCGGCGCGCGCGTCGGGGTGGGCGCTGACCAGGGCCCGGGCGATGCCGTGGCGAATGGCGCCCGCCTGCCCGGAGAAGCCACCGCCGGCCACCAGGACGGATGCGGAATAGCGACCCTCCGTCTCGGTCACGCGGAACGGGAGACGCAGCGCCGTGGCCCCACCGGTGCCGCCGAAGTAATCGGCAACGTCCTTGCCGTTGACCACGATCTGCCCGTCGCCGGGCAGCAGCCGCACGCGGGCGATCGAGGTCTTGCGCCGGCCGGTGCCGTAGATGTAGCTGGTGCTCACGTCGTCCTGCGTCCTCTCACAGCTCCGCAGCGGTCGGCTGCTGGGCCTGGTGCGGGTGCTCGGCTCCGCCGTACACCTTCAGCTTCTTGAACATTGCCCGGCCCAGCCGGTTCTGGGGCAGCATGCCCTTCACGGCGCGCTCGATGACGAGCTCCGGCTTGCGCGCCAGCAGCGTCTGGAGGCTCTCCTCCTTCAGGCCGCCCGGATAGCCGGAATGGCGGTAGTAGCGCTTCTGGATCAGCTTGTTGCCGGTCACCTTGACGCGCGCGGCGTTGATCACCACCACGTGGTCGCCGGTGTCCAGGTGCGGCGAGTAGGTCGCCTTGTGCTTCCCCTCGAGCAGCGTGGCGATGCGCGTCGCGAGACGGCCCAGCGTCTGGCCGGTGGCGTCGACCACCCACCACTGCCGCTCGACGTCGCTCGCCTTGACTGCGTAGGTCTTCACGTCCTGCGTTCTCTCACCGATTCGTTGCCGTTTTCGTAGATGACTCGCTCGAGGGTCAGCCCCTGCGCCGGAACCGCACGCCCATCCAGCGCGCGCGATCCCTTCGCCAACAGCCCGTCGACCGCGTCCGGCGCCAGCCTTCCGCGCCCCGCCTCCAGGAGGACGGCCACGATGCTGCGCACCATCCGCCGCAGGAACGCGTTCGCCGTGACGCGGACCTCGACCGAGGTCCCTCGCCGGACGACCTGCACCTGCGACACGTGTCGCACGGTCCGGCCCCGTGCGTCGCTCCCCAGCGCCGCGAAGTCGCGCTCGCCGGTGAGCTCTGCCGCCGCAGCCCGCATCGCTGCCACATCGAGCCGGTCGCCAATCTCGAGCGTCCGATGCCGATCGGTCGGCCGCCGGTCCCCCTCCATCCGGATCCGATAGCGGTAGACGCGCCATGACGCGTCGCGCCGCGGGTCGAACCCGGGTGAGGCCGGTCGGAGCGACCGCACCGCCAGGTCCGGCGGCAGGACGGCGTTCAGCCGTCGCTGCAGCTCCGGCCAGCTGAGCCCGGCACCGCGAGGGCGGCGCGCGAGACAGAAGGCCGCGACCTGGCCGGTGGCATGCACCCCGGCATCGGTACGCCCGGCGAGACGGATTCGCACCCGCTCGCCGGTCAGTCTGTTAAGCGCCTCCTCCAGCTCCCCCTGCACCGTCCGAGTGTTCGGCTGGTACTGGGAGCCGGCGAAGTCGGTTCCGTCGTACTCGATCACCGCCCGGGCACATCGTCGCGCCGCGGGAGGCATCGGTCCGTCTCCAGTTGTCCGCCCGAATCGAGCGCGTCGTGTCAGACGAGCTCGATCTGGACGATCGGGGCCGCATCACCCAGGCGCTCCCCGATCTTCACGATCCGGGTGAAGCCCGAGCTGCGGTCCGCGTATTTGGTCGCCAGCTCGCCCATCAGCTTGTCGACGATGAGCGGCTCGTGCGGCATCGTCGCCACCAGCGAGCGTCGCGCCGCAAGGTCGCCGCGCTTGGCCGTCGTGATCATGCCGTCCACCAGGCCGCGGACCTCCTTCGCCTTGGCCTCCGTGGTCTTGACCCGCTCGTAGCGGATCACCGCCACGGCCAGGTTGGCCAGCATGTGAAGCCGATGGCTGCTGGAGCGGCCGAGCCTGCGGCCGGTGACCCGATGCGGCATCTGCGCTCAGCCCTCGCGGTCCAGCTCAGCGGCGACCGCCTCGTCGAGCTCCGCCGACGCCGGCAGGTCCGACTCGTCGGCCTCCGAGCCGGCCGACTCGGGGCTGATGAAGCCACGCAGGGCGAGGCGCTCCTTCAGCTCGTCGAGGCTCTTCTTGCCGAAGTTGCGCATCCGCAGGAACTCGTCGTCGGAGAGAGCCAGCACCTGCCCGATCTTCGTGATGTTGTTGCGCTTGAGGCTGTTGTAGGCGCGCATCGGCAGATCCAGCTCCTCGATGGGTGCATCGAGCAGGTTGGCGGCCACCGGTGCGGGGGCCTCCTCCTCGCCGCCGGCCGGGCGGCGGCCGATCTCGGCGAAGCGGCTGAACTCGCGGACCAGGATCTCGGCGGCGGCCGAGAGGGCAGCCTTCGGGGTGCTGGTGCCATCGGTCTCGATATCGAGCGTCAGGCGGTCGAAGTTCGTCATCTGGCCCACGCGCGTGTCGCTGACCACAAAGTTGACGCGCCGCACCGGAGAGAAGATGGCGTCGACCGGGATGATGCCGATGGGCATGTCCTCCGTGTGCTCGGCGGGCCGGTAGCCGACGCCGGTCTCGACCGTGAGGTCCATCTCGATCGACCCCGCGTCGCTATCGAGCGTGAGCAGCACGAGCTCCGGGTTGACGATCTCGACGTCTGCCGACTCGGCGATGTCGCCCGCGGTGACCGGCCCGGCGCCGTGCTTCACCAGCTTGAGCGTGACCGCGTGCCGCGCGAAGCTGCGCAGGCGCAGCTTCTTGATGTTCAGCACGATCTGGGTCACGTCCTCCTTCACGTTCGGCAGCGTGCTGAACTCGTGGAAGACGTTGGCGATCTGGATCGAGGTCACGGCGGCGCCCTCGAGCGAGTTGAGGAGAACGCGGCGCAGGGCGTTCCCGAGCGTCACGCCATAGCCGTCCGCGAGCGGGTTGACCTCGAAGACGGAGAGGTTGCCGCTCGACTCGACTTCCTCGATGCGCGGTGCTGGCGTGGTGGTCTCTAGTTCGATCATGAAGTGATGCTTACTCCTGCTGCTATCGCGAGTAGTACTCGACGACGAGCTGCTCGTTGAACTCGGGCGGCATCTGCTCGCGGGCCGGCTCGGCGAGCACGGAACCGGCGAGCTGCTTGCCGTCGACGCTCACCCAGTCGGGGATCTGCGCCGACTTGACGGTCTCGGCGACGACCTTGAAGATCTCGCGGCCTCGACGGGACTCGCGGACCTCCACGCGATCGCCGACCTTGGTCGGGAAGCTGGGGACGTTGGTGGGTCGGCCATTGACCGCGAAGTGGCCGTGGCTGACCAGCTGGCGCGCCTGGGCCCGCGAGCTGGCAAGGCCCATGCGGAAGACGACGTTGTCCAGCCGCATCTCGAGCAGGCGAAGCAGGTTCTCGCCGGTCATGCCCTTGCGCTGCTCGGCCTTCTCGAAATAGTTGCGGAACTGCTTCTCGAGCACCGAGTAGCTCTTGCGGACCTTCTGCTTCTCGCGGAGCTGGATGCCGAACTCGCTCACCTTGCGGCGGCGCTGGGTGTTCATGCCTGGTGGCGTGCTACGCCGCTCGAAGGAGCACTTCTTCGTATAGCAGCGGCTGCCCTTGAGGAACAGCTTCAGCCCCTCGCGGCGGCAGATGCGGCAGACCGGGTCGGAGTAACGGGCCATCAGCGCTCCCTCAGACCCGGCGCCGCTTCGGCGGGCGGCAGCCGTTGTGCGGGATGGGCGTGACGTCGGTGATGGCGGTCACCTCCAGGCCGGCCGCCTGGAGGGAGCGGATCGCCTGCTCGCGGCCCGCGCCGGGGCCCTTCACGAAGACCTCGATCTGGCGCATGCCGTGCTCCATGGCGCGCCGCGCGGCGGAGTCGGCGGTCTGCGCCGCCGCGTACGGCGTGCTCTTGCGAGAGCCCTTGAAGCCGACCAGCCCGGCACTGCCCCAGCTCACCACGTTGCCAGTCGTGTCGGTGATCGTGACGATCGTGTTGTTGAACGTCGACTGGATGTGGGCGTGCCCAACCGGGACGTTCTTCTTCTCGCGCTTCTTGGTGCGCGCAGCGCGCTTCCGCTCAGCCATGGAACTCCTGTGCGACCCCGCAGCCGGGGTGGATTGCTACTTCTTGCGTCGGACGCCGACCGTCTTGCGCGAGCCGCGGCGCTGTCGCGCGTTCGTCTTGGTCCGCTGCCCGCGGACCGGCAGGTTGCGCCGATGGCGGATGCCCCGATAGGAGCCGATCTCCATCAGCCGCTTGATGTTCATGCTGACCTCGCGGCGCAGGTCGCCCTCGACCTTGAAGCGCCGATCGATCACCTCGCGCAGGCGATTGACCTCATCCTCGGTCAGGTCGCGCACGCGCGTGTCCTCGGACACGTTGGCGGCGCCCAGGATCTTCGTCGCGGAGCTCGGCCCAATGCCGTGGATGTAGGTCAGCGCGACGACCGCCCGCTTCTCGCGCGGGATATCGACGCCGGAGATTCGGGCCACCCTGCGCCTACCCCTGCCGCTGCTTGTGCTTGGGGATGGCGCAGATGACCATGACCACGCCGGAGCGCTTGATGACCTTGCAGCGCTCGCAGCGGGGCTTTACAGAGGCAGAAACCTTCATCTCATCCTGTACGTGATGCGACCTCGGGTGAGGTCATAGGGACTCAGCTCGACGCGGACGGTGTCGCCGGGCAGGATGCGGATGAAGTTCTGGCGCAGCTTGCCAGAGATGTGGGCGAGCACCTCGTGCCCGTTCTCCAGCCGCACCTTGAACATCGCATTCGGCAAGGGAAGGACGACCTCTCCCTCGACCTCGATGGCATCCTTTTTCGCCAAGCGCTATGCACCCTCGATCCGCGGTGATTGAATACTGGTTGGGAACACACGGAAAGGCCGCCGCACGCGGCGACCACGGATCGATGAGTATACCGATCCCCTGACTTCCACGCAAGCCACGCTGGCCACGCCAGGGGCGCCTCAGAACCCGGTTGTGCGGCTGTGCAGCACTACCGGCGCTGACCACTGGTCAACGGTTCATATCGCGTCCGTACGATAACGACATGGACGACGTTCCCGGCATCCGCGTGCGGCGCTACGCACGCTCGACGGACCAGGATTGGGCCGAGGCGGCGCTCGACGCCGACATGGGCGGGCGGCTTCAGGCCCGGCGTGGCGAGCTCATCGACGTGCTCGCGCTGGCGGGGTTCGTGGCCGAGGCCGATGGAGAGCCCATCGGCCTTCTGACCTATCGCGTGGAGGGTGGGGCCTGTGAGGTCGCCACCGTGCTCGCGCTGGAAAGGCACCGTGGCGTCGGCACGGCACTGCTCGAGGCGCTGCGCGCCGAAGTCGGGACAGGCACCCGGCTCTGGGT
>JBKOZM010000114.1:0-7894 GCA_046725855.1 Chloroflexota bacterium
TGTTCGAGATGTCCGGCGTGCCGGAGACGGTCGCCCGCGAGGCGATGCGGCTGGCCAGCCACAAGCTGCCGATCTCCACCAAGTTCGTGATCAAGGAGGGTGTCGAACATGGACATCAGTGAGATCCGCCGCCTCTCCGACCAGGACCTGGCCAGCGCGCTGGTCGAGGCCAAGCAGGAGCTCTGGAAGGTCCGGTTCGACCTGGCCACCCGCCAGGAGAAGAACTACAGCAGGCTGCCGGCGACCCGCAAGCGGATCGCCCGCATCCTGACGGTCATGACTGAGCGCCAGCACGCGGCGGAGGCCGCGTCCGCTGCTGCGGCGGCGGGTGCGCCCGCCGAGAAGGCAAGCTGATGCAGGGAAAGCGACGGACCAAGGTCGGACGCGTGGTGTCCGACAAGATGGACAAGACGGTGGTCGTCACCGTCGAGCGGCTGCGCCGGCACCCGATCTACAAGCGGGTCGTCCGCCTGTCGAGCAAGTTCAAGGCGCACGACGAGGAGAACGCGGCGCGCGTCGGCGACACGGTGCGCATCGAGGAGAGCCGCCCGCTCTCACGTGAGAAGCGCTGGCGCGTGGTCGAGGTGGTCGCCCGCGGTTCCTACGAGGAGCTGGTCGACTAGCCATGATCCGCCAGTACAGCCGCCTGCGCGTCGCCGACAACACCGGCGCCCGGACGCTCCAGTGCATCACCGTCGTCGGCCGCTCGCAGAGCGACACGGCCGAGGTGGGTGATGTCATCGTGGCCAGCGTCAAGCAGGCGCTGCCCAACTCCGGCGTCAAGAAGGGCGACGTGGTGCGCGCCGTAGTGGTTCGCACCAGCAAGGAGTACGGGCGCCCGGACGGCAGCCACATCCGCTTCGATGAGAACGCGGCCGTCCTGATCACGCCCCAGGGCAACCCGCGCGGTACCCGGATCTTCGGTCCGGTGGCGCGCGAGCTGCGCGAGCGCAACTACATGAAGATCGTGTCGCTCGCGCCGGAGGTGCTGTAGATGAACGTTCGCAAGGGGGACACGGTGCTGGTGCTGGCCGGCAAGGACCGCGGCAAGCGCGGCACCGTCGAGCGCGTGGAGCGCACGAAGCGCGGGCTGGGTGTCGTGGTGCCGGGGCTGAACATGGCCAAGCGTCACCAGCGACCGCGGAGCCGCACCCAGCAGGCCGGGATCCTGGACCTGCCGGTGCCGATCCACGTCAGCAACGTGCAGGTCGTCTGCCCGCGCTGCAACAAGCCCACCCGCATCGGGCATGAGGTGCTCGAGAACGGCAGTCGCGTGCGCGTCTGCAAGCACTGCGGCGAGCAGATCCAGGCGGGAGCGAAGTGACCAGCGAGACGACGACCAGGCGCAAGCCGGCTCCGAAGCGGAGCCCGAGGCAGGCGACCGCGGGCCCCAGCAATGGCGGTTCGGCACAGCCGACTGTCGCGGGCCTGCGGCAGCGCTATCGCGACGAGGCGGCGCCGGCGCTGCAGCGCGAGTTCGGCTATGCCAACCCGATGCAGATCCCTCGCCTGGAGAAGGTGGTCGTGAACATCGGCCTGGGCGAGGCCATCCAGAACGCCAAGGCGCTCGACGCCGCGGTGGGCGACCTGGCCCAGATCACCGGCCAGAAGCCGATCGTGACGCGCGCCAAGCGCTCGATCGCGCAGTTCCGGCTGCGGACCGGGATGCCGATCGGCGCCAAGGTGACGCTGCGCGGCCAGCGCATGTACGACTTCCTGGAGCGCACGCTGCGCCTGGCGCTGCCACGCATCCGGGACTTCCGGGGGATCGCGACCCGCTCGTTCGACGGGCGGGGCAACTTCAGCCTGGGGCTGCGTGAGCAGCTCGTCTATCCCGAGATCGACTACGACAAGATCGACCGCCTGCGAGGGCTCGAGATCAGCATCGTGACCACGGCCAAGACCGATGAGGAGGGGCGCAAGCTCCTGGAGCTCCTCGGCATGCCGTTCCAGGCCAGCTAGCTAAGGAGACCGAGTGGCCAAGAAATCGATGATCGCGAAGGCGCGCCGCGCCCCGCGCTTCCCGGTTCAGCAGCACAACCGCTGCTCGATCTGCGGGCGGCCGCGTGGCTACATGCGTCGTTTCGCGATGTGCCGGATCTGCTTCCGGGAGCGGGCCTTGGAGGGCCAGCTGCCCGGCGTGACCAAGTCGAGCTGGTAATCACCGTCCATCGGCCGCACCAGCGGCCCCGTCAGCGGCAGGCGCCAACCACGCCGGGCGTGGCGCGAACCACCGTCGAGGAGACACCGAAACCAACATGAACGTAACCGACCCGATCGCCGACATGCTGACCCGCATTCGCAACGCGAGTTCGGCGCGGCACCGCGAGCTGACCCTCCCCTCGTCGCGGGTGAAGCGCGAGATCGCGCGGATCCTGACCGAGGAGGGCTTCATCGACGGGTTCTCGACCAGCCAGGAGGGCGTGCAGGAGATGCTGCATCTCCGGCTCAAGTACGTCGAGGGCCGCACGCCGGTGGTCAGCGGGCTGAAGCGCATCTCGAAGCCTGGCCTGCGGGTCTATGCCCGCAAGACCGAGATCCCACGCGTTCTCGGCGGGCTCGGCATGGCCATCCTCTCCACCTCGCGCGGGATCATGACCGGGTCGCAGGCCCGGAAGCTGAACCTCGGCGGCGAGGTCCTCTGCTACGTCTGGTAAGGGAGCGAGCTGATGTCACGAATCGGTCGCATGCCGATCGCGCTCCCGTCCGGGGTGGAGGTCACCCAGGAGGGTCGCCGGCTGCGGGTCAAGGGCCCGCTGGGGACGCTGGAGCGTGAGATCCACCCGGAGATGACGGTGGAGCGCGACGACGGCCAGCTGCGCGTGGTGCGCCCGTCGGACCAGCCGCGCCATCGGGCCCTGCACGGCCTGACCCGCACGCTGGTCAACAACATGGTCACCGGCGTGACGAGCGGCTTCAGCAAGGGGCTCGAGATCAGCGGCGTGGGCTACCGCGCCACGCTGCAGGGCACCAAGCTGGTGCTGGCGCTCGGCTACTCGCACCCGGTAGAGGTGGAGCCGCCGGCCGGCATCGAGTTCCGGCTCGAGACGCCGACCCGTCTGGCCGTCTTCGGCCCGGACAAGGAGCTGGTCGGCCAGATCGCCGCCTACATCCGCTCACAGCGCAAGCCGGAGCCCTACAAGGGCAAGGGGATTCGCTACGCCGGCGAGCAGATCCTGCGCAAGGCCGGCAAGGCCGGGAAGGTCGGAGGCGCGAGCTGATGATCAAGAAGGAAGGCCGGGACGCGATGCGTCGCAAGCGCCACGCGCGACTCCGGCTGCGCCTGTCCGGAAGCGCGTTGCGGCCGCGCCTGTCCGTCTTCCGCAGCGCGAAGTACATCTACGCCCAGGTCATCGACGACACGACCGGTCGCACCCTGGCCGCGGCGTCGAGCCGCGAGGCCTCGATCAGCGACGGCCCCGGCAAGCTCGACGCGGCCCGGGCGGTCGGCAAGGCACTGGCCGAGCGGGCGAAGGCGGCCGGCGTGACCACCGTGGTCCTGGACCGCGGCGGATATCGATATCACGGGCGGGTTCGCTCGCTCGCCGAGGGCGCCCGCGAGGGCGGCCTCGACCTGTAGGGCGGAGGAACCTGTATGGCAAGAATCGATCCGGCGAAGCTCAACCTGGAGGAGAAGGTCGTCCAGATCAACCGCGTCGCCAAGGTGGTGAAGGGCGGCCGACGCTTCAGCTTCAGCGCGGTGGTGGTCGTGGGCGACCACAACGGCGTGGTGGGCGCCGGGCTGGGAAAGGCCGGCGAGGTGCCCGAGGCGATCCGCAAGGGGGTCGAGGACGCCAAGAAGCGACTGATCCGCGTGCCGCTGGTGGGCTCCACCATCCCGCACGCCGTGTCCCAAGACTTCGGCGCCAGCACGGTGCTGCTCAAGCCGGCCTCGGCCGGGACCGGCGTGATCGCCGGCGGCTCCGTCCGCTCGGTGGTCGAGGCTGCAGGCATTCGCGACCTGCTGAGCAAGTCGATGGGCAGCACGAATCCGGTCAACGTGGTGCGCGCCACGATGGAGGCGCTCGCTTCGCTGCGCTCGGCCGACGCCATCGCCGGTCGGCGCGGCAAGTCGGCCGAAGAGCTGCTCGGCAAGCGCGCCGCGGAGCAGGCGCGACGCCCGCACGAGGTGATCGAGCGGCCCGCGCCGGCATTCCCGATGGGAGGCAGCCGTGGCCGCTGAGCGAACGTCCGCCACGCCACCGAAGCTGCGCGTGACCTGGGTGCGCTCCACCATCGGTCACAAGGCTGGCGCGCGCGGCACGATCCGGGCGCTGGGGCTGCATCGGCTCAACCAGACGATCGAGATCGCCGACACGCCCGCCAATCGCGGGATGCTGCGGCGCGTCGCCTTCCTGCTCGACGTCCAGGAGCCGAGCGGTGGGGAGGGACAGCCATGAAGCTGCACGATCCACAGCCGGCCAGCGGCTCGCACGAGCGTTCCCGCCGCGTCGGCCGGGGCCACGGCTCGGGACGCGGCAAGACCGCCGGGCGGGGGACCAAGGGGCAGAAGGCGCGCGCCGGTGGGGGCATACCCGCCTGGTTCGAGGGCGGCCAGACCCCGCTCCACGTTCGAACTCCCAAGCTGCACGGCTTCAAGAACCGCTTCCGCGTCGAGTACGCCGGAGTGAACCTGGATCGGCTGACCAACGCCGAGCCCGGCACGCTGATCACGCCCGATGTGCTCAAGCACGACGGCCTACTGCGCGATCGCAAGACCGGGCAGCTGCCGCTGAAGATCCTGGGGGGTGGCGAGGCACCGAAGGGCGTCACGATCCACGCCCACGCCTTCACGCGCTCGGCGCTCGCCAAGCTGGCGGCCGCCGGCAGCACGGCGCAGCGCATCAGCTGGCCGGATGGCAACCCCGTCGACGAGGAGGCTGAGGCGGCCGAGGCCGCCGAGGTCGAGGCTCGGGACGCAGCCCGGGCGGCCGCGCGCAGCGCGGGCAAGGCGAAGGGCAAGGCGAAGGGCAGGGGTGGTGCGACGGCTGCCGCTTCGAGCGCGAAGGCCGTCGCGGCGCCGGCGGAGGCCGAAGCGTCCGAAGCTGCGGAGCCCGAGCTCGACGAAGCCGAGGCCGAGGCCGAGGCTAGGGCTGACACAACCGAGGCCGAGGCCGAAACCGAAACCGACGCCGAGGCTGAGGCTCCCGAGGCCGCCCCGGAGTGATCGACTCCCTCGTCACCGCGTTTCGCGCGCCGGACATCCGGCGCAAGATCCTCTTCACGCTCGGGATCCTGCTGATCTTCCGGGTGCTGACCAACGTGCCGGTGCCGAACGTCGACCAGGGTCGCCTCGCCGACCTGTTCGAGTCGAACCAGCTCCTTGGCCTGCTCGACCTCTTCTCGGGCGGCGGTCTGGCGACCGCGTCGATCATCGGGATGGGGGTGAACCCCTACATCAACGCCAGCATCATCATGCAGCTGATGCAGGGCGTCATCCCCGCGCTGGGGGAGCTGGCGCGCGAGGGCGAGTACGGGCGGAATCGGATCAACCAGTACACCCGTCTGTTGACGGTGCCCATGGCCTTCGCCCAGGGCTACGGCTTCAGCGTCCTGCTGCAGGCCAACGGCGTCATCCCCGCCTCGGACCTGTTCAGCTTCCAGACGCTGTCGCTGCTCATCAGCTTCACGGCCGGCACCATCCTGCTGATGTGGCTGGGTGAGCTGATCAGCGAGCGTGGGCTGGGCAACGGGATCAGCTTCATCATCTTCGCCGGCATCGTCGGGCGCATCCCGCACCAGGCGGCTCCGATCGTCACCGGGCCGGACGGGCTGCTGCGGATCATCCCGTTCGTGATCATCGCGATCGTGGTGATCGCCGGCATCGTGTTCATCAATGAGGGGCAGCGCCGGATCCCGGTCCAGTACGCCAGCCGCGTGCGCGGCCGGCGCATGTACCAGGGCCAGACTCAGTACCTGCCCCTCAAGGTCACGATGGCGGGCGTGATCCCGATCATCTTCGCCATCAGCATCCTGCTCTTCCCGGCGCAGATCGCCCAATACTTCACCGCCAGCGACGTCGACTGGGTGAAGAACACGGCGAACTGGGTCGCCACGAACCTGGATGGCCGCAGCAACGTGCCGCTCTACGGCTCGATGTACTTCGTGCTGGTCGTCTTCTTCACCTACTTCTACACCGCCTTCCAGTTCCGGCCCGATCAGACCGCCGACTTCTTGCGCAAGAATGGCGGATTCATCCCTGGCATCCGGCCGGGCAGGCCCACGGAGGACTTCCTGTCGCGGGTGACGAACCGGATCACGCTCGGCGGCGCCCTCTTCCTGGCCTCACTGGCCGTCCTGCCGCTCATCGTCGCCGCGGCGATCCCCGGCACTCAGGGGCTCCAGCTTGGCGGCACGAGCATCCTGATCGTGGTCAGCGTGGTGGTCGAGACGATGAAGCAGCTCGAGGCCCAGATGCTGATGCGCCACTACGAGGGCTTCATCCGGTGACCGATGCGGGCCGCGGCCCGTCGGCGCCCGATCGGCGCATCCTCCTGCTGGTCGGCGCGGCCGGCGCCGGCAAGGGCACTCAGGCCGAGATCCTGAGCCGTGAGCTGGGCCTCCCGCACCTCGCGTCGGGCAATCTCTTCCGGGCCGCGGTGCGCGACGGAACGCCGCTCGGCGAGCTGGCGCAGTCCTACATGGATCGCGGCGACCTGGTGCCCGACGAGATCACCATCGGCATGTTCATGGAGCAGCTGGCGCTGCCCAGCGCAGAGAGTGGCGCGATCCTGGACGGCTTTCCGCGCACCGTGGCCCAGGCTCGGGCGTTGGACGACACCCTGGCCAGGCACGGCGAGCGCATCGGCCGCGTGATCTATATCGAGGTCCCCACCGAGGAGCTCGTGGAGCGCCTGGCGGGGCGCTCCGTCTGCCCGACGTGCGGTACGCCCTACCAGCCGAGAACCGATCCGCCGCGCGTGCCGGGCATCTGTGACAAGGACGGCACGCCGCTGGAGCAGCGCGAGGACGATCGACCCGATGTCGTGCGCGCCCGGCTCAGCAAGCAGGTGCCGCCCATGCTCGAGGTGATCGACCACTACCAGCGTGCCGGGATCGTAACCCGCGTCGATGGCCAGCAGCCGATCGAGGCGGTGACCCGCGCTATCCTGGAGGAGCTATGACGATGATGCTCCCGTCGCGAGCCACGAACGTGACCATCAAGCGCCCCGAGGAGATCGCGCGCATGCGCCACGCCGGCCTGATCCTGGCCGACGTGCTGGACGCGCTCCGCGGCGCACTGCGCCCCGGCGTCTCGACCGCCGAGCTCGATCGCATCGCGGACGACATCATCCGGGCCGCCGGGGCTGTCCCGTCGTTCAAGGGCTACCGCGGGACCGGCGGCGCCCCCAGCTTTCCGGGGTCGATCTGCGCGTCGCTGAACGACGAGGTGGTGCACGGCATCCCCTCACCCAGGCGGCGGGTCCGTGACGGCGACGTCATCAGCCTCGACGTCGGCTGCATCTGGCAGGGGTGGCATGCCGACTGCGCCCGCACCTGGGCGGTCGGCGCCGTACCGGGACGCGTCCAACAGCTCATCGACGCCACTCGGCGCGGGATGGAGGCCGGGATCGCGGCAGCGGTGCCCGGCAACCGATTGGGGGACGTGGGTGCCGCCATCGAGGCCGTCGCCAACCAGCACGGCTACGGGGTCGTCCGCCCGTTCGTCGGCCACGGCATCGGGCAGCAGATGCACGAGGACCCGCAGGTGCCCAACTACGGCCGTACGGGCACCGGGCTGAGGATTGAGGCCGGCATGTGCTTCGCCATCGAGCCCATGTTCAACCTGGGCGGCGGCGACGACGTGCTGCTGCTCGACGATGGATGGACGGTGGTGACGGAGGACGGCGCCATCTCGGCCCACTTCGAGAACACGATCGCCGTCACCCAGGAC
>JBKOZM010000115.1:0-5796 GCA_046725855.1 Chloroflexota bacterium
GTGCCAGAGCATGGGGAAGAGGCGCGCCCACAGCACGGCCACCAGCAGCGTCGCGCTGCCACCCACCAGCACGGCGGGCACGATGCCCCACCAGGCCGCGGTGATGCCCGACTCGAACTCGCCCAGCTCATTCGAGGCGCCGATGAAGACCGCGTTCACGGCGCTCACCCGCCCACGAATGGCGTCCGGGGTCTGGAGCTGGACCAGCAAATGGCGCACGAATATGCTGACCATGTCCGCGCCGCCCAGCACCGCGAGCGCCACCAGGGAGACGACGAAGCTGCTCGACAGGCCGAAGACCAGTGTCGCCGCGCCGAAGAGCGCCACCCCGCCGAACAGCCAGCGGCCGACTGCCGATCGGATCGGGCGAGCGGCGAGCAGAGCGCCGACGGCCGCGGCCCCGACGGCGGGCGCCGCCCGCAGCAGGCCGAGCCCGATGGGTCCCACGTGCAACACGTCGCTGGCAAAGGCCGGGAGCAGGGCCGTCGCGCCCCCGAACAGGACCGCGAAGAGGTCGAGCGAGATCGACCCCAGCACCGGACGGTTGCCGCGCACGAACCTGATGCCCGACAGCAGGCTGGTCAGGCTCAGTGGCTCGGCGCTGGCCTCCCCGCGCCCACCGCTGCCGAGCCGCATCACGAGCAGCGCTCCGGTCAGGAGCAGGACGATCACGATCGCATAGACGACCTCGGTGCCGAGCAGGATGAGCAGTCCCGCCAGCGCCGGGCCGCTGATGGTCGCCAGCTGGAAGAGGGATGTGTTGAGGGCCACCGCATTGCCGAATGCGTGCGGCGGCACGAGATTCGGCAGCAGCGCCTGGCTGGTCGGCATGTTGAAGGCGCGCGCGATGCCGAACACCGCCATCGCCACGAAGATGGGAAGGGTCGAAGCCACGTCGGCCAAGCTCAGGATCAACAGCGCCGCCGCCGCCCCGGCACCGATCAGGTAGCAGGCGAACTGGATCCGGCGTCGGTCGTAGCGATCCGCGGCCTGGCCGGCGGGCAGGATCAGGACGATGAACGGCAGGAACTGGGAGAGGCCGATCAATCCGAGGTCCAGCGGGTTCCTGGTCTGGTCGTAGACCTGCCAGCCGACCGCCACCGTCAGCATCTGCAGCCCGATCGAGACCAGGAAACGGGCGACCAGGTAGCGCCGCACGTCGGGATAGGCCAGCGCGGCCCACCGACCGGATGGGATCGTCATGCGCCGCGCACCATACCGCAGTCCAACCGGAGTCCAGGTGTGCCAGCCTGTGACCGTTACGGGCGGCGGACGTGCAACCGCCCTCGGTTGAAAGGAAGGAGCTCCCGAGCCATGGCCCACCTCCCGCCACCGAGCGGGCAGGCCGCGCAGGCCGGCCAGCGGATGCTGCCCTTCAGCCAGCTGCTGACCCTGTCGATCTACTGGCTCGGGATCCAGACCATCTGGGGCGGCCTGAACACGATCATCATCCCGGGCCGGCTCGATGACCTGAGCCGGGATACCCAGGGCACGCTCCTGGCGATCATCTTCATCGCCGGGGCGGTGGCGCCGATCATCATCCAGCCGACCATCGGCGTGATCAGCGACTACACGGTCACGCGCTGGGGACGGCGCAAGCCGTACATCGTGGTCGGCGCGCTGCTGGACGTGGTCTTCCTGCTGGGCATCGCCGTCTCGAACGACTTCGTGGCGATGGTCGCCTTCTACTTCCTGCTGCAGGTCAGCTCCAACTTCGCGCAGGGTCCGTTCCAGGGCTACGTTCCCGACCTGGTGCCGGCCAAGCAGGTCGGCCTGGCAAGTGGGCTGATGGGCCTGATGCTGACGCTGGGCACCATCGCCGGGGTCGGGATCGCGACAGTCGGCGGGCTGATCGACAACATGGTCTTGGGCACCCTGGCCCTGGGCGTGGTGGAGGTCGCGACCATGGCGGTCCTGGTGGCGACCGTCGACGAGGGCAAGGCCGCCCCGCAGCGGACCAAGAGCTGGGCGCAGGTGGCGCTCTCGGCCTGGGGCCGCGACATCCTGAAGCAGCGCGACGTCCTCTGGCTGCTGCTGGTTCGGCTGCTGTTCCTGGGGGCGTTCAACGCGACGCTCATCGCGGTCGGCTACTTCCGCCGCTCCCATGGCATGACCGATGACGACGCCAACGGGATCGTCTTCATTGGCACCGCGATTGTGGGCGTCTGCACGGCGCTGGCCGCCGTCCCCGGCGGCCGGCTGTCGGACCGATTCGGCCGGCGCCCGGTGATCTGGGTCGCTTCCGCCATCGCGGCCCTGGGGCTGCTGGGCGTGGCCGTCGCGCCGATCCCCGCGGTGGCGGTCGCTGCCTGGGTCCCGTTCGGGATCGGCATGGGCCTCTTCCTGTCCGCCGACTGGGCGCTCATGGCGGACGTCATCCCCAAGGCGACGGCGGGCCGCTACATGGGCATCCTCAACGCCGGCACGGCGATGGCCGGCCCCGTCTTCATCATCATCGCCGGTCCCCTGCAGGACCTGGTGGCGCGGCTGATCAGCGATCCACTCGGCCCGAGGGTGGCGATGGGCGTGGCGGCGCTGTTCGTGGTCGCGGCTGGCATCACGCTGCTCAAGGTCGACCCACGCCGCCGCGAGGACGCCGAGCCAGAGCCGGCCGCGGCGACGCTGCCCGCTCCGGCAACCTGATGGACGCCGCCACCGCACGCGCCCGGCGCACCGGGCCTCGTGAGCTGAGCGTCGAGGTCACGCCGCGCTATCGGTTCATGTGGGGGCTCAACCGCGTTGTGCTGCGGCTCCTCTTTGACCTGCGTCCGCAGGGCCTGGAGAAGTGGCCGGCCGCCCCCTTCTGCGTGGTCGTCAACCATCACAACGGGTGGGACCCCATGCTCGTCCTGGCGGTCGTGCCGCTGGAGCCGAGGATCACCTGGTTCGGGCCGAAGGAGGCCGATTTCAGCCGAGGATTCCGCAACCGGGTGATGGCCTTCTTCGGCGGCGTGATCCCCTACAACCCGGACAAGACGACCCTCACCTCGGCGGTGCGCGCGGTGCGCCGCGTGTTCGCGGCCGGCGGGGTGCTCGGCATCTTCGCCGAGGGCACCGTCGGCTTCCGCGAGACCGAGCTGCTGCCGTTCGAGGAGGGCGCGGTTGCGTTCGCCTCGGCCGCCGGCGTCCCGATCGTGCCGTGCGCGATCGTGGGCAGCACCTTCATGTGGTTCCGCAAGCGCGTCGACATCCGCTTCGGCGAACCGATCCCCACCGCCGGGGCCCGCGGCCGTGAGGCGCGCGCCGCGCTCGATGCGCGGGTCCAGGCGGCCATGCGGGCGCTCCTTCCCGAGCGCGAGCCTCGGGTGCCGCGCCGACGGCCGCTCCGCTTCCTGGGCGACCTGCTGACCGGCCCGGACGACCTGGCGCGGCGCCGCGCCGAGCTGGGAGAGTAGGCAGGTTGCTAGAAGACAGGACAGCTACGATCGCGGCGCCATGCTCCCCGTCATCTGGGCCACCTTCGCGATCTGCGCCGTCGGCAGCTTCCTCATGCTGGCGGCCTACTGGCTCGACGTCCAGGATCGCCCGGACCTGACCTTCAGGAGGCGGGTCGCCTGGTCCGCCGGCGCGCTGCTCTTCCCGCTGACGATCCCGGCGTACGCCTTCCTGGGGGGACCCGGCTGGCCGCGGTTCCTGCGCGCCGCCTCACTGCTGCCGGCCGTGGCGCTCGCCCTCTTCCTCGGCTTCTTGTTTGGCCTCTTCAGCTAGGCCGATGGCTGCGCCCGCGCGCCGCTCATCGGCCCTATGATCGGTCCATGACCAGCACCCAGACCGGCGTTGACGCCGCGCTCGCCTACCTGGCCGACCACGCTGACGAGCACCTCGCCGGACTGGACGAGTTCCTGCGGCTCGAGTCGGTGAGCGCCGATCCCGAGCGCCAGGCGGACGTGCGGCGCACCGCCCAGTGGGTGGCCGACGAGCTGACGCGCATCGGCGCGGAGCACGCCCAGCTGCATGAGACGAGCAGCCATCCGATCGTGACCGCGGATTGGCTGCATGCCGGTCCAGAACGTCCGACCGTGCTCGTCTATTGCCACTACGACGTCCAGCCGCCGGACCCGCTCGACGAGTGGGTCCGCCCGCCGTTCGAGCCGCGCTACGAGAACGACATCGTCTATGCCCGTGGCTCTGGCGACGACAAGGGTCAGCTCTTCATGCATCTCAAGGCCGCCGAGGCCTGGCTGCGCGGGGCGGGCGGCCTGCCGGTCAATCTCCGTTTCTTCTTCGAGGGTGACGAGGAGGTCGGCAGCCTGCCGATCGAGGAGTTCATCGCGGAGCATCCCGAGCTGCTGGTGGCGGACATCTGCGTGGTGTCGGACACGGACATGTCCGACGACGACGGAACGCCGGGCATCACCTACGGCCTGCGCGGCATCGCCTACTGGGAGCTGAAGGTTCGAGGGCCACACCAGGACGCCCACTCCGGAAGCTACGGGGGCGGGGTGGACAACCCGGCCAACGTGCTCGTCCGCCTGCTCGCCAGCCTGACCGATGAGCACGGTCGCGTCGCGGTCCCCGGCTTCTACGACCGCGTCCGCGACCTGACCGATGCCGAGCGCGAGGCATATGCCGCCCAGCCATTCGATGAGCAAGAGTGGCGCGACCTGATCGGTGTCCCGCAGGCCATGCCGGGCGAGCCGGGCTATTCCCTGATCGAGCGCCTGTCGGCCCGTCCCACCTTCGACATCAATGGGCTGTGGGGCGGGTATAGCGCCGAGGGGGCCAAGACGATCATCCCCGCCTGGGCGGCGGCCAAGTTCAGCACCCGGCTGGTCCCGGACCAAGATCATCACGAGGTCGAACGGCTGGTGGTCGAGCACCTGCAGCGCATCGCCCCGCCGACGGTGCGGATCGAGGTCAAGGTCATTCACGGTGGCCAGCCGGCCATCACGCCACTCGACCACCCGGCCGTGCAGCTGGCCGCTGGGGCCCTGGAGGCGGCGTTCGGCAAGGCAACCCTCTTCCACCGCTCGGGCGGGTCGATCCCCGTGGTGGCCGCGCTCGACACCGCGCTGGGGCTCAAGACGGTGATGGTCGGCTTCGCCTCGCCCAACGGCAACTTCCACGCGCCGAACGAGTGGATGCCGCTGGCCAATTATCGCGGCGGCATGAACGCGCTGGTCCGCCTGTGGGACGAGCTCGGCGGGTCGAGTCCCGCGGAGCTGCGCGCCGGGTGAAGGGCGAGGCGCCGCCCCGCGGCAGCGTCGACGACCCGTGGCTGCCGCTCGGCGCGGCCTCGCGCCTGGTCGGGGTCGGGCCGGACACCCTGCGGCGCTGGGCGGACGGCGGCAAGGTGGAGAGCTACACCACGCCCGGCGGCCATCGCCGCTTCCTGCGCTCCAGCCTGGAGGCCATGGTCAACGCGCCGCGCCGGCACCGCTACGGAGTGGCGCAGCTGGCCGGATCGGCCGGCACCATCTCCGGCGAGGTGCATCGGCGCATGCAGCGCAGCGGGTTCGCCGGGCAGCCCTGGCACGCGCGACTCAGCGCCAGCCAGCGCGCCGAGTTCCGGCGCTGGGGCCAGCGCACCTTCCAGCTGGTGATCGACTACGTGGCCGCCGCCAAGCGCGCGGAGCGAACGTTGCTGCTGGAGGAGGCGGAGAAGATGGGCGCGCTGTATGGCGCCGAAGCCTCCCGTGCCGGCCTCTCCCTGGCCGAGGCGATCGAAGCGTTCCTCTTCTACCGCTCGCCGGTGCTCGAGGCAATCGCCGCGCACCTGCGTCGCCGCTCGGCAGACGTGGCCGACGTGACCTCGGCGTACCGCGAGGCGAACGCGGCGATCGACCAGGTGCTGGT
>JBKOZM010000116.1:0-5638 GCA_046725855.1 Chloroflexota bacterium
GACAAGCCTTCCGCGCGGCGCCTGGAGTTCCGCTCACCGGACCCGACCTGCAACCCGTACCTCTCGTTCTCGGCCCAGCTCATGGCCGGGCTGGATGGCGTCATCAACCAGATCGAGCCGCCCGCCCCGATCGACGAGGACCTCTACGAGCTGCCGATCGAGCGCCGGCGCGAGATCCGCAACGTGCCCGGCTCCCTCGACGAGGCGCTCGACGCCCTCGAGGCGGACCAGGAGTTCCTCTACCGCGGCGACGTCTTCACGCCGGATCTGGTCGAGGCGTGGCTCGACATCAAGCGCGCGTCCGCCAAGGAGGTCGCCCTGCGGCCGCACCCGTACGAGTTCTTCCTCTACTCGGACGCCTAGACCGATCGCGGCCGGGGTGCTGCCCCCGGCCGCGCCAACCCGGCAGCGCGCTAGGCTGCCGGAATGACCAGGCTACTCCCGGACCTCGACGCCAACGGCTGGCGCCTGGTAGGCGCCAAGCTGTTCCGCGGCTTCGCGTTTGGCCTGAATGCGGTCGTCCTCGGCCTGTACTTGGCCGCGCTGCACCTCGACTCGGCGGTCATCGGGCTGGTCCTGTCGGCCGCTCTGGCTGGCACGCTGGCGCTGACGCTCGTGATCGCCGTCTGGGGCGACCGTATCGGGCGTCGTCGTCTGCTGGTAATTGGCAGCGGGCTCATGCTGCTCTCGGCCGTCATTCCGCTCGTCGGCGCCAACCCCGTGCTGCTGGTCTTGATCGGCCTGTCAGGCATGGTGGCGGTCACCAGCAGCGAGTCGGCCGGCCTGCAGAGCGTCGACCAGGCCGTGCTGCCACAAACCGTCCCGGACCGCCAACGGACGGTGGCTTTCGCCCTGTACAACGTCGTCGCGGCGGCAGCCTCCGCGATCGGCGCGCTGAGCGTGGGACCCATGGTCGCGCTGGGCGAATCGCTCGGCCTTTCGGGGGCCGCCACGTATTGGCCCGCCTTCGTGGCCTACGCCGCCGCCGGTCGCGCGAGCACGCTTCTGACGGCAACACTCGACCAGCGTGTGGAGGTTGGCGCCCGCCTGGAGCGGGGCTTCGCGATCCGTCGTTCGCGGAGGATCGTGACGATGCTGTCCGGACTCTTCGCGGTGGACGCATTCGCGGGCGGGTTCGTGGTCCAGAGCTACCTCGCCTTCTGGTTCGCAGCCCGCTTCGACGCCGACCCATCGACGGTCGGCACCCTGTTTGCGGCCAGCAACCTTCTGGCCGCCCTCTCCTTTCCGGCGGCGGCCTGGTTGGCGAGTCGGATCGGCCTCATCCGAACCATGGTCTTCAGCCACATCCCGTCGAACCTGTTCCTTGTTGGGGCGGCTGTGGCACCCACCCTGCCCCTTGCGGTCGTCCTGATGCTCGGCCGAGCGGCGCTCTCCTCCATGGACATCCCGGCCCGCCAGTCCTACGCGATGTCGGTCGTGGACCCGGAGGAGCGCACCGCCACCGCGGGCGTCACGTCGGTCGCCCGCAGCATCGGCCAGGTGATCGGACCCGTCGTGGCGGGAGCGTTCCTGGTGCCTATGGGCGTCGGATTGCCTCTCATCGCCGGTGGCTTGGTGAAGACGGGCTACGACCTCTCGCTCTACGTCCTTTTCCATTCACGGCTGACGCCGGAAGAGGAGATCTGGCGGGAGGCCGGGCGCAGCGAAGTTGCGCCCGGGCGGGACTAACGGAGGGGGTCGGCCGCGGGTTGACATGTGACCGTCGGGTCACCTAACATGGCGGCATGGAGGAAGTCTTCCGGGCCCTGGCGGACCCGAACCGGCGCACCCTGCTCGATGCCCTGCGCGATCGCGATGGCCAGGCGCTCGGCGAGCTCGAGGCGGCGCTGCCGGAGATGACCCGATTCGGCGTCATGAAGCACCTGCGCGTGCTCGAGGCCGCCGGACTGGTCGCGACGCGCCGCGACGGACGCCGAAAACTTCACTTCCTCAACCCAGTCCCCATCCGCCTGCTCGCAGACCGATGGATCAGCCGCTACGCGGCCCCGCTAGTCGAAGCGATGGCGGATCTCAAAACAGCCCTGGAGGCACCGATGAGCTCGCTCAAGCACGTCTACGAGGTCTACATCAAGACCACGCCGGAGCGTCTGTGGCAGGCGCTGACCGATCCGGCGCTGGTCCAGCGCTACTACTTCAACTCGGTCGTCGAGTCCGACCTGCGGCCCGGCTCACCCATCGTCTATAGGCAGGCCGACACCGGTCGCCTCGACATCGAGGGCGAGGTGGTCGAGGCCGATCCGCCACGCAGACTGGTCCACACGTTCTCGGTGCGCTGGGATCCGGATCTCAACGCCGACCCGCCGAGCCGCGTGACGTGGGAGATCACCCCGATGGGCGAGGCCTGCTTGCTGTCGGTGACGCACGACGGATTCGCCTCCGAGACGCAGACCTATCACCAGACCCAGGGCGGCTGGCCGATGATCCTGTCCGGCCTCAAGACCCTGCTGGAGACCGGCGACACGCTGCGGATTGAGACCCCCGAGGCGGCTGAGGTGGTCTGACTAGAAGGGCTTGAACATCATCAGCAGGAGGATGACAGCGAAGCCGACACCGCCGAGGAGCGTGAGGATCCAGGGCGTCGGCGCCATGAGCAGCGCCTCGAGCTGATCTGGGGGCAACGGAGCCGGCGGAGGCGCGTCGCTCTTGTCGCGGGGCGGCTTCTGCCCAAGGGCGGCGCGCACCTTGTTGTAGTGCCCGGCGCCGATGGGCGTCATCAGCCCGGTGATCACGACCAGGAGGCCGATCGCGATCCAGATCCACAGCCGTCCCCAGTAGCCGCCGGCGAAGCCGGCCGCGATCCCGGACAGGAAGAGGACGATGAAGCCGATCGACATCAGGCTCTTGGGCGAGACCATCCAGAGCGACATGTCCAGGATCGCGGCGATGCGGGCAGGGTCGCGCTCCGAACGGAGGCGGAAGGCCATCGCGACCGCGACCCCGTGACCTGCCGCGAAGGCGAAGGCCCCCAGGACGTGGCTGTAGACCAACCAGGGCTGCCAGTCCACGGCCTCAGACCTCGACGGCGGCGCGTTGCCGCGGCAGGGTGTCGAACGCGAGCTTCACGGCGATCAGCGTCATGACCACCGCCTTCAGCGGGTACAGGGCGGCACGAGCCATAGACACCCTCCGTCCGTGCGCGGCCCGCGTCATCTTGCATCGTCGCGGGCCGATCCTCGCGCAGGATAATCGCGCTGAGGGGCGCCCGACCCACCATCCTGCCAATTGCTTCGCCGGCGAGCAGTGGGCCGGAATCGCCCGCTATTCGGGGCCCCAGCCAGTCTCCAACCTTCGGTAAATCTATGCCGCCCACCGCCTGTCAGGCTGGCTCAGATCGAAACTGTGCGCCTCGTGCCCTCCGGGCGAGCATTTGGCAGCATTGCACCGTCGAGGCCGCCGAGCTGAGCGGAAAGGGCCTACGAGGGCTCCCAGTGGAAGTTGCCGGTGAACAGCCCGTCGACCACCCCGATCTGGTAGGCCAGGTAGATGCCGAAAGCCAGGGAAAGCACACCGGAGCCGACCGTCAGCCATCGGTTGATTCGCTCGGACCTGGTGCGCGATACGAGAAACGGCAGGCCGATGACGGTCGTCAAGATGGCCATCCCCGCGGCCACGCCGGCGCAGAAGATGACGAGATAGATCAGCGCCAGGCCGGCGTCGGAGATGCCGGCCAGCACGAGCAGGGCGATGGCGGCAGAGCCGGCCAGGCCGTGCACCAGGCCCACAGCCAGCGGTCGGAGGAGCTGGTACCAGCCCAGGCTGGCCAGCAGCCCGGGATCGCTGCCGTGGCCGTGGAGGTGGGCGTGGTCGTGGAGGTGCGGCTCGTCTCCGAGCTCGTGGGCATGCAGGTGGGCGTGGTCGTGTCCGTGGAGCGGTGCCGGCGGCGTCAGCCGCTCGGTGATGCGCCGCATGGTGCCGGTCAGGTTCAGCAGCCCCAGCAGGATCAGCATGAGCGCGACGGCGAACTCCATCGCCAGGCCGACCGGCGGGGGAATCACCACATTGAAGCCGATGATCAGCAGCCCCACCACCAGCACGGTGATGGTATGGCCGAGGCCCCAGATGGCGCCGATGACGGTGCTGTCGATGAAGCGCCGGCTGCGGGTCAGGATGGTGGACACCGCGATGACGTGGTCGGCGTCGGTGGCGTGCCGCATGCCGAGCAGAAAGCCGAGGCCGGCGATGGCGAAGAGCTGCGACATTCGGTCCTCCGGCGGTCGATTCTAAGGGCTCGTCTTGCTTATTGCAATCCGTTGCAGTAAGGCGAGAGCCGCGTATACTGCACGACCGATGAGCAGCCCAGGACCATTGCCCGAGGCGTGGGCCGGCGTCCCCGGCCGCTTCCGTGAGCGCGGCCTGCGCTGGACCCCGCAGCGCCGCACCGTGGTCGACGTGCTCGCCGCGGCGGCCGGGCATCTGACCGGCGCCGAGCTGGTGGAGCGCTGCCGGGCCGTCGATCCGGCCACCATCCCGTCGACGGTGTATCGCACGCTGGACGTCCTGGAGCAGCTGGGCCTCGTGCGCCATGGTCACGGGGCTGACGGTCGCGAGGAGTTCCACGTGGCGCCGGGCGCGGACCACGGGCACCTCTATTGCGCGCAGTGCGGTGGGCGGTGGGAGATTGCGGAGGGTCAGGCGGCCGGCATCGTCAGCGCTATTCGTGAGGTGGACGGCTTCGAGGTCGACCTGTCGCACGTCACGGTGGTGGGGCGTTGCGGCCGATGCCGGCGGGCGGCCGCGGGGTGACGCCCGGCTCGTTCCTGGGTCTGCCGCGCGTCAACCTGAACGACATGCACGCCGGCGAGGCGGACGCGGCGATCCTGGGCATTCCGTACGGCGTCCCGTATCCGGACCCGGGCCTGACCGCGGGCTGCGCAGAGGCGCCGGCTGCGATCCGCGAGCGATCGCAGCGACTGGCCGGCTTCGCGGCGAACTACGACTTCGACCTGGATGGACCGATGCTGCCCGCCGGCTCGAGCTTCCGACTGGTGGATGCCGGCGACGTCGACGGCTGGCCGGACGACGGGCCTGGCAACCTGGAGCGCGCCGAGGCGGCGGTCACGGCGCTGCTGGCGGCCGGCACCGTGCCGCTGGTGCTGGGCGGCGACGACTCGATCCCCATCCCCGTCCTGCGGGCCTACGCCGGCCGCGGACCGCTCGCCGTGCTGCAGGTCGACGCGCACCTCGACTTCCGCCACGAAGTCGAGGGCGTGCGCGAGGGCTACTCGTCGCCGATGCGCCGTGCGGCCGAGCTCGGCCACGTCGAGCTGATCGTGCAGGTCGGCCTGCGGGGCGTCGGCAGCGCTCGCTCCGAGGACGTGGCCGATGCCCGGACGGCGGGCAACCTGCTCGTCACCGCCCGCGAGCTCGGCGAGCGAGGCGTCCCGTGGCTGACCGACCAGCTACCGGGCGACGCATCGGTCTTCATCGCCTTCGACTGCGACGGGCTGGATCCGTCGGTGCTGCCGGCGGTGAGCGGCGCATCGCCCGGCGGCCTCTCCTACGACCAGGCGGCGGACCTGCTGGCCGGCGTCGCCGGCCACTGCCGGGTGGTGGGCGCGGCCTTCACCGAGCTGGTTCCGGGCCTGGACACAAGCGGCATATCGAGCCTGGTCGTCGT
>JBKOZM010000117.1:0-2436 GCA_046725855.1 Chloroflexota bacterium
AGCAGCGCAACCGGATCGGCCGCCTGCTGGCGCTGATCGCGCAATCCCCTGCCCTGCTGGGAATGGGAATCGACGAGGACACGGCCGCGCTGGTCAGCCCGGCAGGCGTGCTGGAGGTCATCGGCAAGGGATCGGTCACCATCCTCGATCCGGCCAAGATCCAGACCGATGCCTACGAGGTCAAGCGCCATCGGCCGATGATGGTGAGCGGGGTGATCCTGCACTCGCTGCCCTCCGGCTATCGGTTCGACCTGCGCAAGCGACGCCTGCTCGCCCCGCTGCGACCGGTCTCGGCCAGCGAGCGCGAGCTGGCCCAGATGGCAAGGGCGAGCAACGTCACGCGCAAGCTGATCCGCCGCATCGCCGCCGAGGGCGCCGATGACCAGGCGCCGGAGCGAGCACGGCGCAGGGCGCTTCACGCGCATCGTGACGCGGAGGCCAGCGAATGAGCCAACGCGTTGGACAGCGCCTGGCGCGAGGATCCGTGGCGAAGGCGGAGGCCACCCGCGAGCAGCGCAGCAAGCTGACCCCCACCGGTAGCCTCCGCATCGTCGAGACGCGGGTGTACCGCGGCCCGAATTATTGGAGCTACGAGCCGGCGATCAAGCTGATCGTCGATCTCGGGGTCCTCGAGGCGTTCCCCTCGAACACCATCCCAGGCTTTGTCGAGGGCATCCTCGACCTGATGCCGTCCGTCGGGCAGCACACCTGCGGCACCGGGCGCCCGGGCGGCTTCGAAGGACGCCTGCGCGAGGGAACCTGGCTCGGCCACGTGGCAGAGCACGTCGCCCTCCAGCTGCAGCGCGACGCCGGCACCGAGGTCGGCCGCGGCAAGACCCGAGGGACCGGCGAGCCCGGCCGCTACCACGTCGTCTACTCCTTTGCGGAGGAGACCGTGGGTCTCGCCGCCGGGCGGCTGGCGGTGCGCATCGTGAACCACCTGGTCGAGCCGGACCCCGCCTTCGACTACGTGAAGGAGTTCGAGCAGCTGGTCCTGCTGGCGGAGCGCGCCGCCTTCGGGCCGTCGACCCAGGCGCTGCTCGACGAGGCGGCGCTGCGCGACATTCCGTCGATCCGGCTCAACGAGCAGTCGCTCGTGCAGCTCGGCCACGGGGTTCACCAGAAGCGGATCCGGGCCACCATGACGAACCAGACGAGCTCGCTGGGCGTCGACATCGCCTCAGACAAGAAGCTCACCAACACGCTCCTGGCGGGCACCGGCGTCCCCGTCCCGCGCTCCCAGGTCGTCCGCAGCGCGGACGAGGCGGTGGCGGCCGCGACCAGGATCGGTTTCCCGGTCGCCATCAAGCCGCTCGACGGCAACCACGGCCGGGGCGTCGCCCTCAACCTGGCCGACGCCGAGGCGGTCCGGAACGGCTACGCGCTGGCGCGTCGCGAGTCGCGCCACGGCGGGGTGGTGGTGGAGAGCTTCCTGACCGGCAACGACTACCGCTGCCTGGTCGTGGGCGGGGTGCTGCGCGCAGTCGCACAGCGCGTGCCGGCGCACGTGGTCGGCGACGGTGAGCACCCGCTGGCCGAGCTCGTCGAGCTCACCAACGCCGATCCACGACGCGGGATCGGCCATGAAAAGGTCCTGACCCGCATCAAGGTCGACGAGGAGGCGATCACCTACGCGCGGGAGCAGGGCTTCGAGCTGACCGATGTGCCGCCGCGCGGCGTGCGGGTCTTCCTGAAGCGGACCGGGAACATGAGCACCGGCGGTATCAGCATCGACCGCACCGAGGAGATCCACCCGGACAACGCCGAGATCGCCGAGCTGGCCGCGCGCGTGGTGGGGCTGGACATCGCGGGCATCGACTTCATCTGCCCGGACATCAGCGTGCCGGTGCGCGACACCGGCGGCGGCATCGTCGAGGTCAACGCCGCGCCCGGCTTCCGGATGCATACCCACCCGACCGAGGGCGAGGCGCAGTACGTCGCCAAGCCGGTCATCGACATGCTCTTCCCGCCGGGCTCGCCGTCGCGCATCCCGATCGTGGCCGTCACCGGCAGCAACGGCAAGACGACCACCGCCCGGATGATCGCCCACATCATGAAGGGGATGGGCCGCAAGGTCGGCATGACCTCGACCGACGGCATCTTCGTCGATGGCCGGGCGGTGCGGCGCGGCGACATGAGCGGCCCAAAATCGGCCTCGACTGTGCTGCAGAACCCGACCGTCGACTTCGCCGTGTTCGAGGTCGCCCGGGGCGGGATCCTGCGTGAGGGGCTCGGCTACCAGCGCAACGACGTGGCCGTGGTCCTGAATGTCACCGGCGACCACATGGGACTGGGCGGGATCACCTCCATCCGGCAGCTGGCCGCCGTCAAGCAGGTCGTGGTCGAGGCGGTGCCGCGCTCGGGGACCGCGGTCCTGAACGCCGACGACCCGCTGGTCGCGCCAATGGGACGCCACTGCTCGGGATCGGTCATCTA
>JBKOZM010000118.1:0-15871 GCA_046725855.1 Chloroflexota bacterium
GAGCATGAAGGACGCCGCGTCGATGAGCGCGATGGCGGTCAGGCCTCCCGCCGCGACGGCCACGCCCCCTATCGCCGGGCCCACGATCCGCGACAGGTGCTGGTTCATCCCGCTCAGCGCGTTGGCGGTGACGAGTTGCTCCTCGCCGCCTTCGAGCAGGTTCGGCAGCAGCGACATCTCAGCGGGATGGAACAACCGCTCGAGGGAGCTCGACACGACCAGCACCAGGTACGCGACCCAGATCCCTAGCGCATCGACGGCCAGCAGCGGCAGCAGGCCGAGCGCCAGCAGCACGTTGACGACGATCATCAGGCGCCGTCGGTCCCATCGGTCCACGAAGACCCCGGCCACCGAGCCGAGCGCGATCGACGGCACCAGGAAGGCGAGCACCATGCCCGCGGTGGCGAGCGTCGATCCCGTGCGGCGGTAGACCTCCACCGGCAGGCCCACGATCAGGACCCAGTCGCCGGTCAGCGAGATCAGGCCGCCGGTCCACAGCAGGGCGAAATTGCGCTGGCGGAGGATGCGGAGCATGAGTCCTCGCGGGTCGCTTGAGTGGCTGTCGGGGCTTCGGTATACTCCGGCCCCGGTCGGCAGCGCACCACGAGTCGATCGGTCTGACGTGGGTAGGTTGAGCAGGTGGTGAGCTCCGCTGACTGTAGATCAGCCGTCTTTGACTGTGGGGGTTCGATTCCCTCCCTGCCCACCACTCCATCGGTCTCCCGAAATCCAATACATAGATTTACCAAGATAGACCGATGGTTGCCCAGGGTCTCTGGCTTCCGGCAGAATCACGGCGCGCCCACGTAGCTCAGTAGGCAGAGCACTTCCTTGGTAAGGAAGAGGTCTCCGGTTCGAGCCCGGACGTGGGCTCCACTCCGCACTGGATGGAGGCCGTGACCCCGACCGTGGACCCGAACGTCATCTTCCCGCTCCTTTCGTCTCTTCTGTCGTTCGCCTTCGCGATCCTGGTCGGAGACCAATGGCTCCGCCGCCGTCAGCCGTACCAGCTCGTCTGGACGGTTGGGCTGCTGTGGTACGGCATCAGCGCTGGAACCGAGTTCGTGGGTGGCGCCTGGGGCTGGAACGAGCCGCTGTATCGGGTCTGGTACCTGATCGGCGCGTTTGGGGTTGCCGCCTACCTCGGGCTGGGGACGGTCTTCCTGCTGCGGAACACGCGCTTCGGCTACTTCGTCGCCTTCTCGATCTTTGCCGGCGGGCTGTTCAGCATCCTCTCCGCCCTGGCGCGTTCGCGCGAGGGCGTCCCGGCCTCGCCGACCACGGTCCTGGCGGTCGTCGCCTTCGCCACGGTGGCGGCGGTCGCAGTTGCCCTCGCCACGCGGCGACGGCGCGATTTTGCCGCGCCGGTCACGGCCGGCGTCCTGCTGATCGCCTCGGCCGTCGTCGCGGTGTTGGTGCTCGCGGCGCCGGTCGCGGCGCCCGGCTACTTCCTGGATCCGGCGACCGGGGTCCCGACCGGCGAAGCCTTCCCGTCCGACCTGCGCGTAATGACGCCGCCCTTCAACATCGCCGGCGCCTTCGCCCTCGTGTTCGGCGCGGTTTACTCCGCCTACATCTTTATGCCGAAGCGACGGGTGCTGCGCCTGGAGGGCGGCCCGCCCCTGGTGGGTGCAATCGGTCGTGGGGTGGCGGTGGTGGTCAACTTCTTCGCCTCCATTCCCGGTGCCGTCCGAGCCTTCCGTGGCGGGCGGCTGAACTCGCGGGTGCCCGCCACGCTGCTCATCGCGTTGGGCGGCTTCATCCCGGGCTGGACCAGCGGCCTCAACCGGTTCGGCGTGACCTGGTCATTCTTCCTGGGCGAGTTCGTCGGCGTGCTGCTCATCTTCCTGGGCTTCCTGGTGAGCATCGAGGTGTTCAGCGATATCCGGTTGCCCTTCACCCGGATCGTGCTGGCGCGGCGGGACGCACGGGCGGCCGGCGTAGAGCCGTCGGCGGCGGAGCCAGGATCCTAGGCCGAGTCGCCTTTGTCGGAGGCAAGCCACACTGGCCTTACGACCGTCGAGCAGCTCGCGCGACCTGCGCCAGTCGTCGTGTAGCAAGCCGCACTTGCCGGGCGACCGCCGAGAGGCCCTTCGGGTCACAGGTGGCCCTGCCCCGAGGGTCGTAGGGCAAGCCACACTTGCCATGCCGCCCCGGCCGCCCACCAGTGGGCTCGTTGACAGTGGAGCGGGCCGCAGCCTAGAATCACCGGGCTTTCCCCCGGTGTCCGGACCCTTATTTGGCGTGGGCGGCTACGGGTGAGCCAGAGGACATCGCACCGTGGCCAAGGCCGAGAACCGACCCGTCATCTCGCTGGCGTGCACGACCTGCAAGGAGCGCACGTACAGCACCCGTAAGAACAAGCGTAACGACCCAGGGCGGCTGGAGCTGAACAAGTACTGCCCTCGCTGCCGGCAGCACACGCTGCACCGCGAGACCAAGTAGCGAGACCAGGAGTAGGCTGACTGCGTCGGTAGGGGTGTAGCTCAACTGGTAGAGCACTGGTCTCCAAAACCAGCGGTTGCAGGTTCGAGTCCTGTCGCCCCTGCCAGCTCCGACGCCAAGACAGCAGCCAGCCACCCAGCCATCCGCCAACCACAGGAGTAACTGACCAACGTGTTCCGCGGCATTCGCCAGTACCTGACCGAGGCCTGGTCCGAGCTGAAGAAGGTTGCCTGGCCGACTCGCGAGACGGTCGTCAACCTGACGCTGATCGTGATCGCGGTCTCCATTGCCGTGGGCTTCTACATCGCGGTGCTCGACGCCGCGCTCCACGCCGCGGTCGAGCAGGTCCTGTGATGAGCGAAGAGCAGGTTCGGGCCAACGAGGCGCAGCAGGCCGCCCGCCTGTCGCGTGAGGCGCCGCTGCCCGCCGAGGCGGAAGGGACCGGCAAGCACTGGTACGTGATCCACACCTACTCCGGCTACGAGAACAAGGTGAAGGCCAACCTCGAGCACCGCATCGAGTCGATGGGCGTCGAGGACCAGATCTTCCAGGTGCTAGTGCCAATGGAGGAGGAGATCGAGATCAAGAACGGCCAGCGGCAGACCGTCAACAAGAAGGTCTTCCCCGGCTACGTCCTGGTCGAGATGGTCATGACCGATGAGTCGTGGTACGTGGTGCGCAACACACCCGGCGTCACCAGCTTCGTCGGCTCCGGCAACCGGCCCACCCCGCTCCAGGAGAGCGAGGTCAAGAAGATCCTCAAGCAGATGGGGGTCGAGGCGCCGAAGTTCAAGCTGCAGTTCACGAAGGGCCAGAGCGTCCGCGTCAAGGACGGGCCGTTCGCCGAGTTCATCGGCACCGTGGACGAGGTGAACCCGGAAAAGAACAAGGTCAAGGTCCTGGTCAGCATCTTCGGCCGCGAAACGCCCGTCGAGCTCGACTTCCTGCAGATCGACAAGCTCTAGAGCTCTAGAGAGGGAGAGGCGTGATCCGCCTCGCTTGAACCTCGGAGGACACGCATGGCAAAGAAAGTTCGCGCGATCCTGAAGGTGCAGGCGCCCGCCGGCACCGCCACCGCAGCCCCGCCGGTCGGTCCGGCGCTCGGGCAGCACGGGATCAACATCATGGAGTTCATCAAGGCCTTCAACGAGCGCACAGCCAGCCTGCGTGGCTACGTGGTGCCGGCCGAGATCACGGTCTTCGAAGACCGGTCCTTCACGTTCGTCACCAAGGCCCCACTGGCCGCCGCGCTCCTCAAGCGCGCCGCGGGCGTCGAGTCCGGCTCGGCCCAGCCGAACCGCGAGAAGGTGGGCCGCGTCACGAAGGCGCAGCTGCGCGAGATCGCCGAGACGAAGATGGCCGACCTGAACGCCAACGACGTCGAGGGCGCCATGAAGATCGTCGCCGGCACCGCGCGCTCGATGGGCATCGAGGTGGCCGACTGATGGCACGCCACGGCAAGAAGTACCTGGAGGCGGCCAAGCTGGTCGACGCCGAGCGTCGCTACGAGATCGGCGAGGCCTGCGAGCTGCTGCCCAAGGTCAGCATCACCAAGTTCGACGCCACCGTGGAGGCTCACCTGCGGCTGGGCATCGATCCGCGCCATGCCGACCAGCTGGTGCGTGGGACGGTGGTCCTGCCGCACGGCACCGGGCGCTCCTCGCGGGTCGTGGTCTTCGCCCAGGGCGAGAAGGCGCAGGAAGCGCTGCGCGCCGGCGCCGACGAGGTGGGTGGCGAGGACATCGTCAAGAAGATCGACGACGGCTGGTTCGATTTCGACGTGGCGATCGCCACGCCCGACATGATGGGCATGGTCGGCCGGCTCGGGAAGAAGCTCGGCCCACGCGGCCTGATGCCGAACCCGAAGTCGGGGACCGTGACCTTCGACATCGAGCGGGCGGTGGGCGAGATCAAGTCCGGCCGCATCGAGTTCAAGGTCGACCGGGCCGGCATCGTGCACGCCACGGTCGGGCGCGCCAGTTTCACGCCGGACCAGCTGCAGGCCAATGTGGCGACGCTGGTCGACGCGGTGAATCGGGCCAAGCCATCGGGCGCGAAGGGCACCTACATGCGCACCCTGACGCTGGCCACGACCATGGGCCCGGGCGTGCGAGTCGACATTCCATCCGCTCTGGCGGCTGCCAGCGCGTAACGCGGAGACCGGGTATCATCGGCCTCCGCCAATCGAAGACAGGCCAGAGACAGCGATGCGTCCCGGGTGGAAGCCCCGGGCCAATTGCCGGCGCATGACGCCAGCGGCACGCCGAGGCACGAAGCCAGACCGATGAACAGCGGTCCTCGTGTCCATGCGTGACGCGAGGACCTTTTGTTTGGCACGCACGCAGGTGGAACTGAACCGATGCCGACCGATCTGAAGCGCCAGGCCGTTACGCAGCTGGCGGAGATGCTCCGCAACAGCTCGGCGGTGGCTGTGGCCGATTACCGCGGCCTGAAGGTGGCCGAGATGCAGGCCGTTCGACGCACGCTGCGCGCGAACGGGGTGGAGCTGCACGTCGCCAAGAACCGCCTGCTGAAGATCGCCGCCGACCAGGCCGATCGGGGCGAGCTGACCCCGATGCTCACCGGCCCGACCGCGCTGGCCACGATCAGCGGTGACGAGGTCGCCCTGGCCAAGGCCCTGGCCGAGGCGATCCGGCCCTACAACAGGGTGGTCAGCCTTCGCGGCGGCCTCCTGGGTTCGACCGCGATCGATGCGGCGGCGCTGACACGGATGGCCACGCTGCCGAGCCGCGAGGCACTGCTCGGCAAGCTGGCCGGTGCCCTGGCTGGTCCGATGACCGGCTTCGCCGCCGTGCTGGCCGCCAACCTCCGCAACCTGGCCGGCGTCCTCGCCGCCGTGACCGATCAGAAGCGACAGTCCGAAGCGGCCTGAGCCGCGGCAACCGACAAGGAGAGAAGAACCGATGGCAACCAAGACCCTGGGCAAGGACGAGATCCTCGAGGCGATCTCGGGCATGACCGTCCTGGAGCTGGCCGACCTGGTGAAGGCGGTCGAGGAGAAGTTCGGCGTCACCGCCGCGGCACCGGTCGCCATGGCCGCTGCTCCGTCGGCCGCTGGTGGCGACGGCGCGGCTGCCGCCACCGAGGAGAAGACCGAGTTCGACGCCGTCCTGACCGAGGTGGGCGCCAACAAGATCCTGGTCATCAAGGCCGTCCGCGAGCTGACCGGCCTGGGCCTCAAGGAGGCGAAGGACCTCGTCGACGCCGCCCCCAAGGCGGTGAAGGAGGGCGTCACCAAGGAAGAGGCGGACCAGGTCAAGGAGAAGCTGGCCGAGGCGGGCGCCACCGTCGAGATCCGATAGGCCGTTTCATGTCCGGTTCTGACGTCATGTCCTGGGCGAAGGGCATCGACGCGATCACCCTCTTCGAGGAGGACCTGGAGACCGCGAAGCAGTTCTACCAGGACGTCTTCGGTCTGCCGGTGCACTTCGAGGACGACAACTCAGCCGTGTTCAAGTTCGGGAGCACGCTCATCAACTTGCTGAGGATCAGTGAGGCACCCGAGCTGATCGCGCCCGCATCGGTCGCTGCTCGCGAAACCGGGTCCCGCTTCCAGTTCACCATCGGGGTCGATGACGTGGACGTCATGTGCGCCGAGCTCGAACGGCGCGGAGTGAAGCTGCTGAACGGACCGATCGATCGGCCATGGGGAGTCCGGACCGCCGGCTTCGCGGATCCCGGCGGTCACATCTGGGAGATCGCAAAGTAGCGACCGCTTCACTTGACGAAGCGCTCCCGAGTGATATACTCCTCTTTCGCGTGTCCGCGCCCCACCATGCCTTCCAACAGGAGTCCTGAATGGCCCTGGCCGAGACTGCCAGCCAGTTTGAGTTGGCCCCGCGCCGAGAGAATTTTTCACATATTCCGGAGGTGCTCCCCCTCCCGAATCTGATCCAGACCCAGACCGAATCGTTCCACTGGTTCGTCCAGACCGGCCTTCGCGAGCTGCTGGACGAGATCACCCCGATCACCGATTTCACCGGCAAGAACCTTGAGCTGCACTTCCGCGACTATTACTTCGAGGAGCCGAAGTTCAGCGAGGACGAGTGCCGGACCCGGGACCTGACTTACTCCAAGCCGCTGAAGGTCGAGGTCGACCTCGTCATCAAGGAGACGGACGAGGTCAAGCACCAGACCGTCTTCATGGGCGACTTCCCGTGGATGACGGATCAGGGCACCTTCATCATCAACGGCGCCGAGCGCGTCGTGGTCAGCCAGCTCGTCCGCTCGCCGGGGGTCTATTACACCGGATCAGAGGATCCGGCCACGGGCCGGATGCTGTTCGCTGCCAAGGTGATCCCGAACCGGGGCGCCTGGCTCGAGTTCGAGACGAGCAACAAGGACCTGCTCAGCGTCAAGGTCGACCGGAAGCGGAAGATCCCGGTCACGACCCTTCTACGCGCCGTCGGTTTCGACGACAGCGCCGAGATGCTGCGCCTGTTCGCGCCGGTCGACGACAACCCCGAGCATCCCTACGTCCAGCTGACCCTCGACAAGGACACGGCCGCGACGCAGGACGAGGCCCTGATCGAGGTCTACAAGAAGCTGCGCCCCGGCGACCCGCCCACGGTCGACAACGCGCGCGCGCTGGTCACCAGCCTGTTCTTCAACTTCCGCCGCTATGACCTGGGTCGCGTCGGCCGCTACAAGCTGAACAAGGCGCTGGCCGAGGTCGTGGCCAAGCTGAAGATCGACCTGCCAGCCGAGTCGAGCCCGAACGCGCGTGACGCGCGGGTGATCAGCCGCAACGACATCGTGGCGATCATCGGCAAGCTGATCGAGCTGAACAACGGCCGCGGCCAGGGCGACGACATCGACCACCTCGGCAACCGGCGCATCCGCGCCAACGGCGAGCTGATCCAGAACCAGTTCCGGATCGGCCTGCTCCGCATGGAGCGCGTCGTCAAGGAGCGGATGACGATCACCGATGCCGACCAGGCCACGCCGAACACCCTGATCAACATCCGGCCGGTGGTGGCCGCCATGAAGGAGTTCTTCGGCGGCAGCCAGCTCAGCCAGTTCATGGACCAGACCAACCCACTCGCCGAGCTGACCAACAAGCGCCGGCTCAGCGCACTGGGTCCGGGCGGCCTCTCGCGCGAGCGCGCGGGTTTCGACGTTCGTGACGTGCACCCGTCGCACTACGGCCGGATGTGCCCGATCGAGACGCCGGAGGGCCCGAACATCGGTCTCATCGGCTCGCTGGCGACCTACGGCAAGATCAACAACTACGGCTTCATCGAGACGCCGTACCGCAAGGTCCGCAAGGTCGTGGGCTACCGCGACAACAAGACCGATGTGATCGGCCAGGTGCTGGCCGAGCCACTGAGCCGGAAGGCCGGCGAGAAGGCGATCGCCCGCACCGGGACGACCATCGACGACAAGCTGTGGGCCGCCATCAAGGAGGCCAAGGTCGCCGGCGTGCGGATCCGCCCGGTGGTCAGCGACGAGATCGAGTACCTCGCCGCCGACGAGGAGGAGAAGTTCTACATCGCGCAGGCCAACGCGCCGCTCAATGAGGACCAGCACTTCGTCGAGGAGCGGGTCATGGTCCGCTACCGCGACGAGTTCCGGGTGCAGCCGGCCGAGGACGTGGACTACATGGACGTCAGCCCCAAGCAGATCGTGTCGGTGGCGACCGCCATGATCCCGTTCCTGGAGCATGACGACGCGAACCGGGCGCTGATGGGCTCGAACATGATGAGGCAGTCCGTGCCGCTCCTGCAGCCGGAAGCTCCGGTCGTCGGGACCGGCGTCGAGTACCGCGCCGCGTTCGACTCGCAGCAGGTGGTGATCGCCGAGGCCGCCGGCACGGTGGTCAGCGTCACCAGCTCCGAGATCCAGGTCGAGCGCGACACCGGCGACGTGCGCGACACGTATGGCCTCAAGAAGTTCCTGCGCTCGAACCAGGGCACCTGCATCAACCAGCGGCCCATCGTCGACGTGGGCGACCGCGTGGCGGAGGGCCAGGTGCTGGCCGACAGCTCGAGCACCGACCACGGTGAGATGGCCCTGGGCCAGAACATCCTGGTCGCCTTCCTGCCCTGGGAGGGCGGCAACTACGAGGACGCCATCGTCATCAGCGAGAAGCTGGTGCGTGAGGACCTCTTCACGAGCATCCATATCGAGAAGCATGAGATCGAGGCCCGCGACACGAAGCTGGGTCCCGAGGAGATCACCCGCGACATCCCGAACGTGGGCGAGGAGAGCCTGCGCAACCTCGATGAGGACGGGATCATCTACGAGGGCGCCGAGGTCAAGCCCGGCGACATCCTGGTGGGCAAGATCACGCCCAAGGGCGAGACCGAGCTGACGGCCGAGGAGCGCCTGCTGCGCGCGATCTTCGGCGAGAAGGCGCGCGAGGTGAAGGACAGCTCGCTGCGGCTGCCGCACGGGGAGCGCGGCATCGTGGTCGACGTCCGGCAGTTCAGCCGCGAGAACGGCGACGAGCTGCTGCCCGGCGTGAACCGCCTGGTCCGGGTCAGCGTGGCCCAGAAGCGCAAGATCGCGGTGGGCGACAAGATGGCCGGCCGCCACGGCAACAAGGGCGTGATCGCCAAGATCCTGCCCGTCGAGGACATGCCGTTCATGCCGGACGGCACGCCGGTCGACATCGTCCTGAACCCGCTCGGCGTCCCGAGCCGGATGAACATCGGTCAGATCCTGGAGACCCATCTCGGCTGGGCCATGAAGGTCCTGGGCCTGCAGGCTGCCACGCCGGTCTTCGACGGCGCCAGCGAGGATGCGATCCGCAAGCAGCTGGTCGCCGCCAAGCTGCCCGAGGACGGCAAGACCGTCCTGTACGACGGGCGCACCGGCGAGGCGTTCGACCATCGCGTGACGGTCGGCTACATCTACATGTTGAAGCTCCACCACTTGGTGGAGGACAAGATCCACGCCCGCAGCACGGGCCCGTACTCGCTCATCACCCAGCAGCCGCTGGGCGGCAAGGCGCAGTTCGGCGGCCAGCGCTTCGGCGAGATGGAGGTGTGGGCGCTCGAGGCCTATGGCGCGGCCAACATCCTCCAGGAGCTGCTCACCGTGAAGTCGGACGACGTCGTGGGTCGCGTGCAGACCTACGAGGCGATCGTGAAAGGTGAGGAGATCCAGTCGCCGGGCGTGCCCGAGTCGTTCAAGGTGCTCATCAAGGAGCTCCAGGCGCTCGGCCTGTCGGTGGAGATCCTGAACGAGAACGAGGAGGAGATCCGCTTCATCGAGGACACCGGCAGCTATCCGCTGCCGGACCTGGGCGGAATCAATCTCCAGGGATTTGAGGAGTAATCAGGGACGCGGCGCCGGGAACGCGCCGCAGCCCACCAATCGGTCCATGACCTGCCGGGGCCTGGTCAGCCCTGGCCGCCCGAGCCACATGCGGCGACAGCCGCAGGAGTCGTAAGCAGCACATGCTGGAAGTCAACAACTTCGACGCGATCCGGATCAGCCTCGCGTCACCAGATCAGATCAAGGGATGGTCGTCCGGCGAGGTGACGAAGCCGGAGACGATCAACTACCGCACGCTCAAGCCGGAGAAGGACGGCCTCTTCGACGAGCGCATTTTCGGGCCCACCAAGGACTGGGAGTGCTACTGCGGCAAGTACAAGCGCATCCGCTACAAGGGGATCATCTGCGACAAGTGCGGCGTGGAGGTCACCCGCAGCAAGGTGCGCCGCGAGCGGATGGGCCACATCAAGCTGGCCAGCCCGGTCAGCCACATCTGGTACTTCAAGGGCACGCCGTCGCGGCTCGGCATCCTGCTCGACATCAGTCCGCGCAACCTGGAGCGGATCCTGTACTTCGCGCTGTACGTGGTCACCCGCGTCGACGAGGGCGAGCGCGAGAAGGCGCTGGCCCGGATCGACGAGGAGATGGGGGAGCGCATCAATCGCGCCCAGGGCGTGGTCGAGGAGAAGCGCGCCGAGCTGGAGGCGGCCGTCGCCGACAAGCGGGCCGAGGTGGAGGCCGCCTACGAGGCCGACCTGCGCCGCCACGACGAGCGCTTCGCAACGCGCTCCGAGGAGCTGGCCACCGCCGCCCAGGCGGTCGAGGCCGGCCTGAAGGGAACCCGCAAGCCGGTCGCCGAGGAGATCGTCTTCACGCCCACCGGTGAGGTGGTGGCCAGCGCCGGCGACGCGCCCAAGGACGCGCTGGCCGCGCTGCGCAAGGCGGTGCAGGCCGAGGTCGACGCCGTCGACGCCGACGTCAAGCAGGCCAAGGGGGAGGCCAAGGAGCGGCTGGACGCTGCGCTGGCCGACCTGACCGCGGGGATTGATAGCGCGCTCGCCACCGAGCGCGAGCAGGTCGCGCGTGAGACCGATGACGCCCGCCTGGCGGCGCGCGCCGCACGTCAGCAGATCGGCGACGTCAAGGTGATGCAGACGCTCACCGAGTCGGAGTATCGCAACCTGTCCGACCAGTACGGCCGGCTGTTCGATGCCGGGATGGGCGCCGAGGCGGTCAAACGCATCATCGAGGGGCTCGACCTGGACGACCTCGCCCAGCGCCTGCACGTCGAGATGCGGCAGACGTCGGGCCAGCGCCGCAAGAAGGCGATCAAGCGGCTGCGCCTGATCGAGGCCTTCCGCAAGTCGGGAGCCCGGCCGGAATGGATGATCCTGTCCACGCTGCCGGTCATCCCACCCGACCTGCGCCCGATGGTGCAGCTCGACGGTGGGCGCTTCGCGACGTCCGACCTGAACGACCTGTATCGGCGGGTCATCAACCGCAACAACCGACTGTCGCGGCTGCTCGACCTCGAGGCGCCGGAGATCATCATTCGCAACGAGAAGCGGATGCTGCAGGAGGCCTGCGACGCGCTGATCGACAACGGCCGCCGCGGCCGGGCGATCGCCGGCACCGGCAACCATCGGCTCAAGAGCCTGTCGGACATGCTCAAGGGCAAGCAGGGCCGCTTCCGGCAGAACCTGCTCGGCAAGCGAGTCGACTACTCGGGCCGCTCGGTCATCGTGGTCGGTCCCGAGCTGAAGCTGCACCAGTGCGGCCTGCCCAAGAAGATGGCGCTCGAGCTGTTCAAGCCGTTCGTCATGCGGCAGCTCGTCGAGAAGGGCTTCGCCCACAACATCAAGAGCGCCAAGCGGATCGTGGAGCGGGTGCGCCCCGAGGTGTGGGACGTGCTGGAGGAGGTCATCAAGGACCACCCCGTGCTCCTGAACCGCGCCCCAACCCTGCACCGGCTGGGCATCCAGGCCTTCATGCCGGTCCTGGTCGAGGGCTCGGCCATCCAGATCCACCCGCTCGTGTGCTTCGCGTTCAACGCCGACTTCGACGGCGACCAGATGGCGGTCCACGTGCCGCTGTCGACGGCCGCCCAGAAGGAAGCCAAGGAGCTGATGCTCTCGACCCAGAACCTGCTCTCGGCGGCCGACGGCTCGCCGGTGGTGTCGCCCACCCATGACATGGTGCTGGGCTGCTACTACCTGACCGTCGAGGCTCCCGAGGAGACGGGCGCCGGCAAGGTCTTCTCCAGCGCCGACGAGGCGATGATGGCGGCCCAGCTGGGCTACGTCCACGTCCAGGCGCCGGTGCGCGTGGAGCTGCCGGTTCGCCAGCCCGGCGAGGATGGCGACGGCACCGCGCCGGCCCAGCTCGAGCTGGTGGAAACCACGCCGGGCCGGGTGATCTTCAACACGGTCATCCCTGACGAGCTGGGCTACATCAACCGCGTGATGGACCGCAAGGGCCTGAAGGCGCTGATCGCGCAGTGCTACCGGGAGCTGGGGCCGACCGCCACCACGCGCCTGGTGGACGGCATCAAGACCCTGGGCTTCCACTACGCCACGGTGGCCGGCATCACGATCGGGATCGACGACATCCGCGTGCCGAGCGAGAAGGTCGCGCTGCTGGCCGAGGCCGACAGTCGGGTGACCGACATCGACCGCGAGTTCCGCAAGGGCTTCATCACCGAGGACGAGCGCTACAACCAGACGGTCGACGTGTGGCGCGAGACGACCGACGAGGTCACCAAGAAGATGCTCGACGGTCTCGACCAGCGTGGCTCGGTGTGGATGATCACCCACTCCGGCGCCCGCGGCAACGTGACGCAGGTGCACCAGCTGGCCGGCATGCGCGGGCTGATGGCCGACCCCTCGGGCCGGATCATCGACCTGCCCATCCGCAGCAACCTGCGCGAGGGGATGAGCGTGCTCGAGTACTTCATCTCCAGCCACGGCGCGCGGAAGGGGCTGGCCGACACCGCGCTGCGCACCGCCGACTCCGGGTACCTGACCCGGCGGCTGGTGGACGTGGCGCAGGACGTCATCACCCGTGAGGACGACTGCGGGACGAGCGTCGGCACCTGGATCACCCGCGACGAGTCGCAGGAGATCCCGGAGCCGTTCGTGGATCGGCTGATCGGCCGCATGGCCGCCCTCGACGTGGTCGACGAGAAGACCGGGGAGGTGGTGGTGGCCGCCAACGCGGAGATCGACGAGGTCGCCATCGAACGGATCGAGGCGCTCAAGCTCGACCGCGTCAGCGTGCGCTCACCGCTGACCTGCGCGGCTCGGCATGGCGTGTGCCGGATGTGCTACGGGCGCAACCTGGCGACCGGCCAGCTGGTCGAGCTGGGACAGGCGGTGGGCATCATCGCCGCCCAGTCGATCGGTGAGCCGGGCACCCAGCTGACCATGCGCACCTTCCACACCGGCGGCGTCGCCGGCGAGGACATTACCCAGGGCCTGCCGCGTGTCGAGGAGCTGTTCGAGGCGCGCATCCCCAAGGGCCAGGCCACCATGACCGAGATCGACGGGACCGTCGAGGTCGTGCGGGCCGGGCAGGACCAGCCGATCACGGTGCGGGTCACGCACCGCGAGGCGTATGACACGCCGTTCAAGCTCACCCCGCAGCACGAGGTGCTGGTTGCCTCCGGCGACGAGGTCGCCGAGGGACAGCTGCTCGCCCGCCTGGGCGAGGGCGACGAGGTGGTCGAGACCAAGGCGCCGTCCGCCGGACGGGTGACGAAGAAGGGCAACACCCTGACCCTGCACTCCGAGGACGTCGACATGCGTGAGTACGCCGTGCCGCACTCGGCGCGGCTGCGGGTCGAGACGGGTGACGAGGTCCTGGCCGGCGACCCGCTGACCGAGGGTTCGCTCAACCCGAAGGACCTGCTGCTCATCAAGGGCGTGGACACGGTCCAGCGCTTCCTGGTGGCCGAGGTCCAGAAGGTGTACCGCTCACAGGGTGTGACCATCGCGGACAAGCACGTCGAGATCATCGTGCGCCAGATGCTGCGCAAGGTGACCGTCGACTCGGCCGGCGACACGGAGCTGCTGCCGTCCGAGCTGATCGACCGCTTCGAGTTCGAGGAGGTCAACAACCGGATCCTGGCCGAGGGCGGCGAGCCGGCGACGGCGCAGACCGTCCTGCTGGGCGTGACCAAGGCCAGCCTGAACACGAGCTCCTTCCTGGCGGCCGCCTCCTTCCAGGAGACGACCCGAGTGCTGACCGAGGCGGCGATCAACGGCGCCAAGGACCACCTGCTGGGCCTGAAGGAGAACGTGATCATCGGCAAGCTCATCCCGGCCGGCACCGGCGCCGAGGCGCGCGCCCTGGCCGCCGCCCGGGCGGGCGAGCTCACGCCGGAGGAGGCGGAGGCGCTTCGCGAGCGCGAGGCCGCGATGACCTTCCTGACCGGTGAGGTCGATGCCGACCGCGACGGGGTCGTCGAGCCCGATGAGGCCGAGGCGGCTGCCGAGGAGGCAGCCGACACGGTCGTCGAGCTGATGGGCGCCGACGACGATCCGCAGATCGAGGCCGAGGTGACCGAAGAGGTCTTCGACGACCTGGCCGAAGGGGCCACGGCCGAGAAGAAGTAGACCGATGGGCGGGCCGGCGAGGCTCGCCCTCGGCCTCCTGGTCATCCTGGCGGAACCTGCAGGCGTCCTGCCGCGTCCGGGCGTCATGCATCGAACGCACGCGCCCCTCGTCGCCCTGACCATGCTGCTCGCCGGCTGCAGCTTCCTCGCCGTGCCCGCGCCAAGCGGCGGCGTGAATGGCGGCGGCAGTGACGCGGATCCTGGAGCCGGTGGCAAGCCCATCGGCGGAGGTGGTGGCATCGTGATTCCGGCACCGAACGATGGGGCGCAGCGCCAGATCCCGGACCCGACCGTGGTCGATGCGCGCCCGGTCGCGGTCGACCACTACGTCATTGGGCCCGACGGCAGGACCGTGGTCGTGTACTACTGGGGCGGCAACCAGGCGTGCTTCGGCCTCCATTCGGTCCAGGTCGAGCTCCGCGACGGCGTCCCAGTCATCACGGTGATGGACGGCGGTCGAGCCGGTGGCCCCGAGGTCTGCACCATGGAGGCGCTGCTCAAGTCGGCGGTCGTCACGCTGGAGGCGCCGATCCTGAGCGACGCCGCCGGCGGCGCGGCGGCCGGCGAGCCGCAGCTGCCGGCGCAGCCCCAGGCCGCTCAGCCGGTCGCCGGGGTGCTGGACCCGCGCCCGCACGCGATCACCGGCTACGCGCTGGCGGCCGATGGTGTGAGCCTGTCGGTCTACTACGTGGGCGGGACCGAAGCGTGCTACGCCCTCGCCGAGGCAAGCGCCCAGGCCCAACCGGATGGTGTGCTGGTCGTCTCGATCAAGGAGGGGACGCTGCCGAACGCGGGCGCCTGCGACGACATCGGGGTGGCGAAAGCCGTGACCATCACGCTCGACGAGCCGCTCCTGCTGGACGGAGCCACCTAACCGGCCCACCTATCATTCGCGCGTGCAGAGCTCGGATCGGCTGCGACTCGCCTTCCTGGCCGATCCGAACAGCGTTCACACGCGGCGGTGGCTCGCCTATTTCGCCGAGCGCGGACACGAGGTGGTCCTGCTCGACGCCTATGCGGCGTCCATCCGTCCGGGACTGCACGATGGCGTGATCGTGCACCGCTACGCGGCCCACGGCCCATGGCGCATCCCCTTCTTCTCCTCGCTCCAGGGCCGCGGCCCGCTGCGCCGCGCGTTGGCCGAGCTCCGTCCGCAGGTGCTGCACGCCCACTACCTGACCGGATACGGCTGGCAGGCGAGGCTTTCCGGGTTCCACCCGTACGTCGTCTCCCCGTGGGGCTCAGACCTGTTCGTGACGACCCGCACCTCGCGCCGCGCCCGCTGGTGGGCGCGGGCAACCCTTGGCGCCGCCGACCTGGTGACGGTCGTGTCGGAGCAGATGCGCGAGGCGGCCATCCGCGCTGGCGCATCGGCCGATCGGATCGAGATGGTCCAGTTCGGCGTCGACACGCAGCGCTTCGCCCCGGGTCCGGGCGAGGATGGGCTGGCCGAGGGACTGGGTATCCCATCCGGTCGGCTCATCTTCTCGTCCCGGGCGCTGCGACCGATCTACCGGCAGGAGGTGGTGATCGACGCCTTCGCGCGCCTGCCATCGGACACGGTCCTGGTG
>JBKOZM010000119.1:0-11380 GCA_046725855.1 Chloroflexota bacterium
GTCCACGACCACGTAGGTCTTGGGTCCCTCGTGCCCGGTGTAGTCCCAGCGGGCGACCCACTTCGGGGCATGGCCGGGCAGGTCCTTCTGCCAGAAGCCCGCCTTGCCGACGCCATCGGGGAAGCGCTGGAGGGTGAGCCCGCGGCCGGCAAGGTAGGGCACCAGCGTCGGCCCAACCGAGACGTAGTAGCGGATCAGGTCGCGCTTCGTGAGCGCCGGATGCTCGTCATCAGCCGGGAAGAGGACCTTGTCCAGGTTGGTGAGCCGCACCTCATGCCCGGCCACCTCCCAGTGGCCGTCGCGCTCCATGGCGTCGAGCGCCGCCAGCTCGTCGGCAGAGGCCGGCTGGATCTGCGGGTCGTCAGCGGGCGCGGCCTCGCGCTTCGAGGCCGCGGGACGCGGCGACGGGGATCCGCGACCCCGTGAGCGGGATCCCTGGGCAACCACGCGTGCCGCGGGTACTGCCTCTTCCCGGACGACCTGCTTCGGGTCGCGGTCGACCTCGACCCCTTTGAAGGCCGCCTGGCGCAGCAGCTTGTCCGACGTCCACTCGCTGAACTCGGCCCGGATGACGATCCGTGGTTCCACCCAACGCGCCTCTGGCAGGCGCGGCACCTTTTCGAGCGACGACGCCTCGCGACGGATCGGCTCCATGGAATCGAGCAGCGCTCGCCGGGTCTTGGCGTCGATGCCGCTTCCCACCTGGCCGGCATGACGTAACGCCCCATCGTCGTTCACGGCCACGATCAGCGAGCCGAGGTCCTTGTGCGTCCCCTTGCCGGGGAGCCAGCCGACTACCACCAGCTCCTGCTCGCGCCGAAGCTTGATCTTCAGCCAGTCACGGGTCCGCTTGCCGGGCAGGTACGGGCTGTCGCGACGCTTGGCGACGACCCCCTCCAGGCCGCGCTCGGCGGCGACCCGCGTGAAGGTGGTGCCGTCGCCGGCGACGTGCGACGCGTAGCGCACCATGTGGTGCGGCCGCAGGACGCTGCGCAACACTCGCTTCCGCTCCTCCAGCGGCACGTCGACGAGCGCGCGGCCGTCCAGGTGCAGGAGGTCAAAGACCATGTAGGCGAGCGGGATCTTCGCCCGCTCTTCCGAGGTGAGGCGCGGCGCCTCCGCCGACCGGCGCCGCGTCGCCTGCTCGAGCCCGCGCAGGCCGGTGCGGTCCTGCAGCAGGCTGAAATCAGGCCGACCCTCGGGATCGAGTGCGACGACCTCGCCGTCGACGATCGCCTCTTTGGCCTCGATCCAATCGGCGCGGCCGGCCAGGTCCGGGAAATACGTCGCCGCATCGATTCGACGGCGCGTCCAGATGCGTGCCTGGCCGTCGCGTACCACAGCCTCGACGCGGTAGCCATCCCACTTGATCTCGAAGAGCCAGGCGTCGTTGTCGAAGGGCGCGTCGGTCAGGGTGGCAAGCATCGGCGGCAGGAACTCGGGCATATCGGCGGGCTTGGCGAGCGAGAGGTCCGGGGCCGGCTCCAGACTCGGCGGCTGGGCCTCAAACTCCGGCTTCGCGCCGGCGGCCACTTCGTCGTTGGTGCGGCCCGACTTCACGCTCGCTGGGTGGTCCTCCGCATCCCAGCCGGCTACGGCGGCCTCGTCGCGCTTGTGAAGGAGCAGCCACTGCTCCCGCTCGGCCTTCCGACCATAGGCATCGCGCCGATTCGTGCGGACGATCGTGAAGCGGCCGGTCAGCCGCTGGCCGTGGAGGCGGAACTTCAGCTCGCCGGCGCGCACCGCGGCGGCGGCGTCATCGGTCTCCTCCGGCTCGAAGGTGCCCCAGTCCCAGACGATCACGTCGCCGCCGCCATACTCGTCCTTGGGGATGACGCCCTCGAAGGTGAGGTACTCGATCGGGTGATCCTCGGTGCGCATCGCGAGCCGCCGCTCGCCGGCGTCCAGCGTGGGGCCTTTGGGCACCGCCCAGCTGACGAGCACGCCGCCGATCTCCAGCCGGAAGTCGTAGTGCAGGGCGGTCGCTCGGTGGCGCTGCACGACGAACCTGCCGCTGCCGTCGCCAACCGACCCAGGTTTCGGCTCCGGCGTCTTCGCGAAGTCGCGCTTGGACCGATACGTCTCGAGTGGCATCGTTCCCGATCATGACAGGCGCACCCGCAGGTGTCGTGCGGCCCCCTTGCCATGCCATTGCCAGAATCACATGGGGTGACCACGAAACAGGTCGTGAGCTGCCATGAGACGCCAGGTGGTCACCCGGCGTGAATCTGGCACGAAATGGCTGCCAGGTGGTCACCCGGTGTGAATTCGTCCCGTCATGGGCCGGGCGCTGCGACTCGTGGTCACCCCGTGTGAATTTGGCAAGAGACGGCTACCCAAGAATAGGGATGAGCTCCGCCAGGCTGGCGAGGGTGGCCCGCGCCCCGGCCGATCGAAGGACCTCAGCGCCAACCGCGCCCGTGGTCACGCCCACCGGAACCATGCCGGCCGCAACCGCTGCGCGCATGTCCCAGGTCGAGTCGCCGACGCACCAGGTGACGGCCGGGTCTGCACCAAGCTCACGTGCCGCCACCAGGAGCAGGTCCGGCGCCGGCTTGGCATGCTCGACGTGCGTGCCGTCGACGATGGTCGGCGGCTGCGTCAGCTCCAGGGCGGCCACCGAGGCGGCCACCTGCTCGCGGCGGGAGGAGGTGGCGATCGCCCAACGGATACCGTGCGCCTCGAGCGAGGTGAGCAGCTCACGCGCGCCGGCCACCGGACGTGGATCCCGGTTTAGCCTCCCGTAGATCTCGCCGGCCAGGCGGTCGACGGCCTCGTCACGACCCACCTCGAGGTCCACGCCGCCGGCCGCCGCGACCTCCCGAACCAGCCGCCGTCCATCGATCCCGATCAGGGGCTCGAGCTGCTCGTGGGTGACCGGGATCGCGACCTCATCGAAGGCGGCGAGCCAGGCCTGGATGCGCGTCTCGACCGTGTCGACCAGTGTCCCGTCCAGGTCCAGGAGGACCGCCGCCGGAAGAGGGAGGTCGTTGGGGCGCCCCTGCATCGGTCTACGATAGCCAGCCAGCCATGTCGATCGACCCCGCCACGCTCGACCCAGACCCGCTTCGCCAGTTCGACCTGTGGCTGGGCGAGGCAGAGGCGGCCGGGCTCACGCTGCCCACCGCCTTTGCCCTGGCCACGGCCGATGCCGGTGCTGCGCCATCGGTCCGGATGGTGCTCGTGCGTGGGCACGGGCCGGATGGCTTCCGCTTCTTCACGGATCGGCGCAGCCTCAAGGGTCGCGACCTGGCGGTCAACCCGCGGGCGGCAGCCGCGTTCTACTGGGCCGAACTTGGTCGCCAGGTCCGCATTCACGGACCGGTCGAGGCGCTGAGCGAGGAGGAGTCGGCGGCCTACTTCGCCAGCCGGCCGCGGGGCAGCCAGCTGTCCGCCTGGACCTCGGAGCAGGGCGCCGAGATCGGGGCCCGCACGGAGCTGGAAGCCCGGGCAGCCCGGCTCGCCGAGCGGTTCCCCGGCGAAGTGCCGCTGCCCGAGCACTGGGGCGGCTACCGCCTGGTTCCGGAGACGTATGAGTTTTGGACGTCGCGCCCTGACCGGTTGCACGATCGCGTCGAGTATCAGCGCGGTGCGGATGGTGGCTGGCGGCGGCGCCGGCTTCAGCCTTGAGCCGCCCGGGCTAGGACCATCGTCGCCTTGAAGACGGTGCACCGCGGCAACAGGGTGTCGGCATGCATCCAGATCTCGTCACCATGGCCCGGCTGATCTCGCTGGCGGGGCTCGTCGCCGCCACGATCGAGTACGCCGAGATCCTCAGGCGCCGCGGCCTGGCGCGGGCGGTCGACCGGCAGCGTGCCGCGCTGGAGGAGCAAGGGCTCAAGGGCCTGGTGCGCGTGCTACTGACCGACGGCGCGGGCTCGGAGCGCTAGCCTCCGAGCTGCTCGCGGACGACCACCAGGTCGTCCACCAGCGCAGCGAAGGCAAGCTCGCGCTCGGCGGTTCCCTCAACACGGAGCACGGCGGATGGGTGGACAGTGGCGATCGCCGGCGGCCCGAGCTCGGTGGGCACCACCCGCCCACGATCACGCGACACGCGGAACGCCGATCCCAGCAGCGCCTGCGCCGCGGTGGCGCCCAGCAACACGATCAGCTCCGGCCGGATGCGGGCAACCTCCGCCTCCAGCCACGGCCGGCACGCCTCGACCTCAGCTCGATCCGGACGCTGGTGGAGGCGTCGCTTACCGCTGGGCGCACGGCGCCACTTGAAGTGCTTCACCACGTTCGTGACGTACACCAGCGTGCGATCGATCCCCGCCGCCTCCAGGGCCTGATCCAGGATCCGGCCGGCCGGACCGACGAACGGCTCCCCTTCCCGATCCTCCACGTCACCGGGCTGCTCGCCAACGAGCATCAGCCGAGCCGATGGGCTCCCGGCACCGAAGACGGTCTGCGTCGCGTTGCGCCACAAGTCGCAGGCCTGGCAGCTCGCCGCCGCGCGTCGCAGTGCCGCGACGGAACGAGCGTGCCGGATGGCCGCATCACGCTCCTCGACGGGATCGGAAGAGTCCGCCGCCACCTTGCGTTCTAGAGGCCGCCGCCGGTCGGCGCGTTGTGATCGTGGACGTGCGCCGTGCCGTTGTGCTCCTTGTTCTCCTTGTCCTCGTCGTACTTCTCGTGCGCATGGACCAGCGGAGCGTGGTTGTGCTCATGCTCGTGGTACTGCGCCCGGTGTTCGAACTCCCCGAGTGGACCGCCTGTGTGATGGTGTGAGACGTGGTAATGATCGTGGGAGTGCACGTCGCCGGCGTGCGAATGCTCGTGCTCCTCGTCACCAACGACCGTTTGACCGGTCGTCCACCCTCGTTCCTCTGTCATCAGCCCATTCCCTTCACGCATCGCGATTTGCAATGCCAATGCATGCAGATCGCATGCCCACGGGGCGCCGTATGATCGGGGCCTTCTGACCGCACGGGTAAGCGGGAGCTGAGACGGTGCCCGAACCGACGATCGTGAACCGCGACGCCGAGCCCTACCTGTCGATACCGGTGGCGGTGACGATGGAGAGCATCGGCCCGGCCATCCCGCAGGCCTACGCCAAGCTGAGCGCCTGGATGAGCGCGCACGGCGTTGAGCCGGCTGGCGCGCCGTTCGTTCGCTACAACCTCATCGACATGGAGCGCGAGCTGCAGATCGAGGTGGGCGTGCCGGTTCCGCCGGGCACGGCCGGCGCGGGCCCGGTGCTGGCCGGAGTCCTCCCGGCGGGGCGGTACGCCAGCCTGACGCACATCGGTCCGTACGAGAAGCTCTACGACGCCAACGCGGCGCTCCAGGCATGGGCGGCTGAGCGAGGACTCGCGTTCGACATGTCCGAGACCGCCGAGGGGGACAGGTTCGGCAGCCGCGTGGAGATCTACAAGACCGATCCCACCCTGGAGCCGAATCCGGCCAACTGGGAGACCGAGGTCGCCTACCGACTGGCCGGGCAGCCCATCGCCCAGGATGCGGCGCCGGCGGAGTCCGGCCCCGTCACCTCGCCAGGTTGGTCGCCACCACCAGCCCAAGCTCGGCGTGGTCCGGCTCCCGGCATCGAATACGCGGGCTTCTGGATCCGCACCGGGGCGTACCTGATCGACGCGATCCCGTTCTTCGTCATCGGCCTGGCCCTCACCATCCCGATGATGGCGGCGGCGTTCGACGTGATGCGCGACGTTCCGCTTCCACCTCCGGGGGCCCCCTTCGACTCCCCCGAGTACCAGGCCTACCAGACCGAGATCGCGCGACGGATGACCGACGCGATGGGCGGCGTCTATGGCCTCTTCGCCCTCTTCCAGTTGATCTCCATCGCCTACTTCGTCGGCATGTGGGCCTGGGCTCAGCAGACGTTGGGCATGATGGCCTTCGGGCTTCGGGTGGTGCGCGACGCCGATGGCAAGCCGCTGGGACTGGGCCGTGCGGTGCTGCGCTATGTAGGCTACTGGCTGTCCTGGGTCGCCCTCTTCATCGGCTTCATCTGGGTCGCCTTCGACGACCGCAAGCAGGGCTGGCACGACAAGATCGCCGGCAGCGTGGTGGTGAGGCGCACGGGTTGAGCCAGCCGCCCGCGCAGCGCCGCCGGACTCCGATCGCCGACATCTTCGACGAGACCTTCCGCGCGTACCGGCGCAGCTTCGTGACGATGGTCGTGGTGTTCGGCCTGTTTCAGATCCCGCTCGTGATCGCGACCCTGCCGTTCACGGTCCTCCAGGCGCAGCTGTCCCGGCGCCAGTGGTTGGGCTCACCGGCATTCGGCATGGATTGGCTGTGGCCCGTGATCGCCTTCGCCATCGTCCTCCCAATCGTGGCGCTCGCGCTGTGGACCTTCGCCACCGCGGGCGTGACGTATGTCGCGGGGCGCGCCGCCGGCCCAGGTCCGCCGCTCATCGGCGAGGCGCTGGCGCACCTGCGCCGCATCGCCCCGTCACTCCTCGGATACGTCGGCCTCGTGGTTGTGGGCTGGCTCGCGCTGATCGTGGCGGTCGGCATAGCCGCGCTGGTCATCGTGGCGGTGGCGAACCTGCAGGGCGGGATGGGCGTCAGCCTGGTGCTCGCCGTCCTGCTGGCCATCATCACGGGGGTGGCGACGCTGATCACCGTCATCGTCATCGTCACCCGGCTGGCGCTCTCCATCCCGGCGCTGGTGCTGGAAGGGACGGGGCCGATCCGGGCCCTCCGTCGCAGCTGGCACCTCGTCAGAGGGTCAACCTGGCGGACGCTCGGAATCCTGGTCCTCGCCGAAGGCGTGATCGCCGTCATCGGCAGCGTGGTGAGCCCGGCGCTCATCCCCGGCGTATTCGAGGGACTCATGTCCGGGTCCATCGGCACCTATGTCCTGGTAACGGTGATGAACGGGATCGTGCAGACGGTGGTCGGCCCGATCCTCCCGGTGGTCATCACCGTGCTCTATCGCGACTACTCGGCCGGGGCTGGACCCTAACCATGGGGGCTACCGAGCGTCGTCTGGTCACGTGCGTGTTCATCGATGTCGTGGGCTCGACCGATGTCACCGGACGGATTGGGCCGGAGCGCATGCAGCGCCTGCTTGACGCAGCCTTCGCCGAGATGAGCGCGACGATCGCCGGTCACGGCGGGACGGTGGAGAAGTACGTCGGCGATGCGATCTTCGCCATCTTCGGCGCACCGGTGACTCATGCGGACGACGCGGAGCGGGCCCTGCGCGCAGCGGATGCCTGCGCTCGCTGGTCGTCTGCTCCGGAGCCTGCCACGGGGAGGCTGGCGGTCCGGATCGGTATCGACACCGGCGAGGTCCTGGTTGACCTGTCAGCGATGGACAATCGCCAGCGCATTGCCGTCGGCGCGCCGGTGAACACGGCAGCCCGCCTGCAGCAGCAGGCGGAGACCGGCGAGATCGTCGTCGGGCGGACGACGTTCGAGGCGACTGCAAGCGTGGCTGAGTACGAACCTCTGGGGACACTTGCCCTCAAGGGCCTCGGCGATGTGGACGCATGGCGCTTCGTCCAGTTCAGCTCCGGTCCTGGCGCGCAGCCGCTGGCGTTCGTCGGACGCGATGATGAGCTGCGCGCCCTGGACGGCGCCTTCGACCGCGCCGCTGGCGGGGCGGCGACGCTCGCACTCATCGTCGGCCCTCCGGGCCAGGGAAAGAGCCGCCTGGCCAGCGAAGCGATCCGTCGGCATGGGGGAGGTCGGCTGCTCGAGGCTCGCTGTCGACCGGGTGCCGAGACCGGCCTCAACACCCCGCTCCGCCAGCTCGTGAATGCGGAGCTTCCGGACGCCACGCCCGATGCGGTCCGTGACCGGCTGACCGATCTCCTGGGTGCCGATGGTGTAGACATGGCTGCCGCGATCTGTCACAGCGCCGGCCTCGCGGTCGACGAGCGGCTGCTTGCCCTCAGCCGTTTGGAGCAGCGCGCAGTCATTGCCGATGCCTGGCAACGCTACCTCGCGGGGGTCGCTCGCCAGGACGTCCTGGTCGTGTTGATCGAGGACGTCCACTGGGCCGATCCGGTGCTGGTCCGGATCATCGACAGTCTCACGTCCGACGTCGAAGCGCCGATCCTGGTTATTGCCACCGCGCGGCCCGAGTTCGTGGGGAGCGCGCACCTGCGGCCCGGCGAGAATCGGCTCCAGATCGACCTTGGGCCGCTCGACGAGGGCGCCGCCCAGCTCCTGGCGACCCTCGCTGCGGACACCGGAACCGTGGCCACGCGGGCGGCCGGCAACCCGCTCTTCATCATCGAGCTCGCGCGGTCGCGCCTCGAAGCGGACCAGATGCCGGTCACGATCCAGGCGGCCATCGCCGCAAGGCTGGACGAGCTCTCTCCGTCCGAGCGCGAGCTGCTGCAGCGCGCCAGCGTCGCGGGCGAGACGTTCGACGTCCGGGATGCCGCCCTGCTCAGTGACCGCGAACCGGCGGAGGTGGCGGGCGCGCTCGGCCGCGTCGCGCACCTGGGGTTCGTCGCACCCGTTGCGCAAGGCTATCGGTTCCATCACGCCCTGGTCCGGGAGGTTGCCTATGGCCGCCTGCCAGTCGCCGAGCGGATGGCGCTCCACGCGCGGTATGCGGTGGATGGTGTCGATCCCGCCGACGCCGAGGCCCTCGCCCACCACTGGTGGGAGGCGGTCAAGCCAACCGACGCTCACTGGGTCTGGGAGGACCCCGCCAGGTTGGCGGCGATGCGGCGCAAGGGGACAGCCGCGCATCTCGCCGCCGGGCGGCGCCTCGAGGAGCGCAATGCCTACGAGGAAGCGTTCGATGTGTTCACGCGCGCTCTCGAGCTGGCGGACGCTCCCGAGGACGTGGCGTCCGCCGAGGCGGGCATTGGCCGCGGCCATGTCCGAGAAGGCCGTGGGGACGAAGCCTGGGAGCATCGCCTGCGGGCCATTGAGCTGTTCAAGCAGGCGGGCGCCGCGGTGCCGGGCGAGCTGTATGCCGACATGCTCGAAATCGCGACCATGAACTGGGGCTATTTCCAGCACGTGCCCGACGACGCGCAGGTCCTGCGGTTGCTCGATGAGGGCCAGCGGGCCGCTCGCGAGGCCGGCGACGACGTCTCCCTTGCCCGTCTCGTCGCCGAGCGCGCCGCCTTCACAAACGATCTCGAGGGTACCGATGCGATCACCGCCTTCGTGGAGTCGCCTGATGCCGTCCGGTTTGCCGATGCCGCCCACCGCACGGCGCAGGTCTACCTGTGGAATGGACATGTCACCCGCGCCGTGGACCTCAACCGAACCGTGTTCGAACGGCTCCTCCCGGCGGGGGCCGCCATCAACGAGCCCGAGGCACTGGTCTGGTACGCCCTGGCGGCCTTCTATGCGGGCGCCCTTGCTGAGGCGGATGGGCGGGCTGATCGCCTCATGGTCGCCGCGGCCAATCGCAGCGCGCACCCGCGCCAGCATGCGTATGCCGTCAAGGCGCTTGTCCGCCTCGCGCACGGGGACTGGGGGGCCGTCACCACAACGGCGAACGAGCTCGAGGAGCTGGTCGACGCGAACCCGGAAGCCGGCTTCTGCCTGCTCGGCTCTGGTGCGGCTGGCTACGGCGCCATCGCCGGTCTCATGTCGGGGCGGCCGCTACCGACCGGTCTCGATGCGTACGTCGCTCGCCTGGTCCCCGATTCGAGGCTCATCCAGACCGGCTCGGTGATGGTGCCCAAGGCCATGACCGGTGATCGTGCTGCCCTTCGGGAGGGCCTGAACGGCTACGTCCCCGGGCTTCGGCTGATCGATCGGCAGCGGTACTGGGACGTCTGCGACCTGATGCCAGCGATCGCGATGACCATCCTGGGGGCGTGGGACGAGCTGTCGGGACCGTTGGCCCGGCTCGACGAGTTTGCGGATGGCGGCGGTCGCCTGGCCAGAGCGGCCGCTGCCGCGATCCGAGAGGAAGCCGCTGCCGCCAGCGGCGGTCCGCCGCCGGCCCATGGAGAGTTGCAGGAACTGGGCTACAAGGGGATCAGCCAGCTGCTCCGTTTCCGCCCGGCCGCGGCGGAGGGCCAGGGGCTGACCGCTGCCTCCTAGCCGGACAGCGCCGCCGCGAGGGCATAGGCGGCCAGGCCAGCAATCAAGCTCATCGGCAACGACCGGCGTGGCGCCGCCAGCAACGCGCCGCCCGCCGCGGCCAGGATCGGGAGATCGGCCGCTCCCCCTCCTGGGCCAATCAGCGAGATTGCGGCGAGTCCCGCGAAGAGCGCCGGGGGCATCCGGTCGAGGATCACGGACACGCGTGCGGGCAGTGGCGGCAGATACGCAAGCGCCAGCGCCCGGCTCGCATAGGTCATGACCGCCAGGCCGGCGATCAAAGCGGGACTCATTCCCCCCGCCCCGGCAAGGCCACCAGCACCGCGACCAGCACCGGCGCCACTGTGCGCAGCTGCGGCAGTAGGGCCGCCACCACGAGGACCAGCAATCCGGCGACGCCCGCGCGTGCGGCCAGCTCCAGATTCCGGCTCGTCACGGCTGCCAGACCGATGAACAGGACCGGGAAAACCGCCTCGGCTACTCCCTCGAGCGGCGCGACCGTCGCTCCCAGCAGCCCAACCACGGTGCCGATCTGCCAGCCGAGATAGCACACGACGCCGGTCACCAGCAGGGTGCGCGCAACGTGGCCACGCGCGGCATAGGCCAGACCGAAGCTCTCGTCGACCAGGAACCAGGCCAGGCCGGCGCGGCGAAGCGTGCTCGCGGTCATGTGCGGTCGGAGCAGCGCGGCGAGGACCAGGTGGCGCAGGTTGAGGGCGAGCGCGGTGAGGAGGATGGCGATCGGCGCCGCCCCTTCGGCGGCGAGGCCGAGCGTCGCGAACTGCAGCGACCCGGAGAAGATGAGGAGCGACGACGCCAGGGTGCCGGAGATGCCCAGCACCGGTCCGGCGGCGGCCCCATAGATCGCGCCGAAGACAGCGATTCCCAGGCCGATGGGCACGGCCGCCCCAGCCACAGCGCCCGGCGTCGGCGTGCTGTCCGAAGCCATGGCCGATCTTAGGCCTGTGGCTGAATGATGGCCGGCAGGGACGCCCAGCGTGACGCCGGCCCGATAATGGACGCGGCATCATGAAGCCATGAGTGCGGGTTGGGCCGGACTGAGGACCGTGGGCGCTGCCATGGCGGCGCTACTGCTCGTGGTCGTCGTCCTTTCGCCCGTGCTCCTTCGCGGGGAGCGTCCGAGCCTCTTCGAGCTCCTCGTCCTCGCCTTAGTAGTGCTGGGCGTAGGTCTTGTGCTGCGCTGGAGAGGCACCGCCGGCACCCGCACGCTCGGATCCATCCTCGTCGGCGGCATGTCGTTGGCGACCGTCGTCGGCCTGATAGCTGGCCTGAACCTCCTGTTCGGCGCGCCCCCGCGGCCCAACCGGAGCCTTGTCCCAGAGGTTGTCGACGTGGTCGTTCGCTCGGACTTCATCGAGGGCGA
>JBKOZM010000120.1:0-5986 GCA_046725855.1 Chloroflexota bacterium
CACGCCGGGCATCGACATCATCGAACGGCGGGATGGACGGGTTCATCGTGACGAACATCGTCTGCACCGAGCCGACCCTCCACTGTCCCGGGTACAGGGTCTTGATCGGGGAGAACAGCGCGGAGGAGGTCCGCGACCCGATGCGGTACGAGGTGAGGTCCGCCTCGCCCCGCTCAACCATCCCAATGCGGAGAGCGTCGACTTCCTCGACTCTGAGATCGGGCGTGCCGGCGACGGTAAAGACGATCTCGTCGGGGAACCCATCGGGTCGCACGGCGGGATCGAAGATCGTGAAGCGCGGATTTCGCTCCAATTGCACCTCCGTTTCGGTCACCCGGCCCACGACATACGGGCCGGTGCCCGGGAAGGTGCCGTTCACGACCGCATTCATTGGGACGTCCTCGGGGACCGGAAACGCGAACGGCAAGGCCAGTTTCGCCACGAAATCGGGATCGGGCACGCTGAGATGGAACGTGACGATACCGTTGGCGTCGTCGGCCTCGATACCAGCTGACAGGTCGCATCGTGCCACGGGCGCTTCTGGCTCAATGACGCAGGCTTCGGCGCCGACGATCATGGAGTAGAAGAAAAGCCCCGTTAGGCCCGCCGGTGCCATCTGGAAACTGCGCTCGATCGCGCGGCGGAAATCGGACGCCCGAACGGGCGTGCCCGTTGAATACAGGATGTCCGGCCGCAGTCGGAAGGTGTAGGTCAGGCCGCCGTTCGTCGGCTGCGGGATGGCAGTCGCCAGAGCCGGCAGGAGGATGGTTCCTGCAGCGCCACCGGCTCGTCGGTAGCCGACCAGGCCGTCGGCCTCGAGGCCCGGGATGCTGGGGGAACCCCACTCAAGCGGATCGAGCACCGGCCGCCCGTCGAGGACGAGGACGCGCAGGGTGCCTCCCTTATGACTGGCCGGCAACGTTTGCGCTGCGAGCCACACCTGTCCCTCGACGTCGGCCAGGACACCGACTGCGCTTCCGGTGGAGATCGACGTGGGCAGGGCCGCTTGGCTCGATGGATCAATCTGATACACGCGGCCATCCTGGGACCCGACCCAGATCCAATCGCCGCTGACCGCGATGGCGGCCAGAGAGCCGCCAATGTCAATGGTCGAGGTGATGCGGTTGGCGTCCCGGTCGATTCGGGTGACCGTCCCGTCAGCAGCCGTGACCCATGCCGATTCGTCGTCCAGCGCGATGGCCGTCGGACGCACCGGCAGTTGGATGGGGAGCGCCAGAGTGACGCCGGTGACGGGATCGAGCTGGGCGACCGATGCGCCGTCCTCGCTGACCACCCAGAGTGCCTTGTCGTCGGCTGCGAGCGCGATGGGGCCGGCGCCGACGCCAGTCTTCTGGCCCAACTCGCCCGTCCGCGCATCGAGCGAGACGACGGTGCTGTCGGTCGAGTTGGCAACCCACAGGACGGAGCCCACGGCCGCGATGGCCGCGGGCCCGTTGCCAACCTGGATTGGCTCACCCACCACCTGCCCAATCTCGGCATTGATTCGGGTGATCGTCCGATCGCCACTGTTGGCTACCCACACCGAACCCTCGGCAACCGCGATGCCCACCGGGGAGCGACCGACGCCAATGCGGGTGACCACGGCACGTGTTTGGAGGTCGATCTGGGACACGGTGTCGGACCCAGTGTTCGTGACCCAGGCGTAGCCGTGGCCGACGGCGATGCCTCCCGGTTTGCTGCCGACTGCAATCTCGCCGATGACCTCCTGGCGGTCATGATCGATGACGCCAATGGAGTTCTCGCTCACGCTGGCCAGCGCCGGTGGTTGCCACGGCTTCCAGAGCCACAGGCCGCTGGCCACCAGCAAGAGGGCGAGAGCCCCGGCGAGGCCGGCGGTGAGACGGGGTCGGCGCTGCCAGATGGGACGTGCCTGCGCACGACGCACAGCCGCGGCGCGCCGTTCCCGGGCCGCCGTCGGCCGGCCCGGCGCGGCGGCCTCCGCTTCGACACGGCTGACCGCATGGACGCGCCACTCCCCGGGCACGCCCTTGAGTTGCCGGACGCCGCGGTCCTCGAACTTCAGGCCGGAGCCGGCGACCAGGTCACGTACCGTCGAGGAGACCAGCACCTCACCCCCACCGGCGTTGGCCATGATTCGGGAGGCGATCACAACGGCGATGCCGGTCACCTTGCCGGCCATCTGCTGCACCTCGCCGACGTGCACCCCTGCCCGGATCTCGAGCCCAAGCCCGCGGACCTCGTCGGCGATGGCCAGCACGCAGGCGACCGCGGTGGCGGGTGCGTCGAAGATGACAAAGAAGCCGTCACCGGCGGTGTCCATCTCGCGTCCGCCGTGGCGGCGCAGTTCGGCGCGGATCAGTGCGTGGTGCTGCTGGAGGAGCTCGCGCCAGGCGCTGTCGCCCAGCTCCGCGGCGTGCTCGGTGGAGCCCACGATGTCGGTCATCACGACCGTCGTCAAGAAGCGCTCGGGGGCCCCTTGCCTACCCGGCATGAGGGCCAGCCTCCGTCCCACCGGTGCCGGCCACAAGGCTGCCCAACGTCAGCGCGTGCGCGGGAAGCCCAGGTCGACCTTGCTCGTCCCCGGATCGGGCCAGCGCGCCGTGACGACCTTGGCACGCGTGTAGAACTGGATGCCCTCCGGGCCGTACATGTGCAGGTCGCCGAACAGCGACGCCTTCCAGCCACCGAAGCTGTAGTACGCGACCGGCACCGGAATCGGCACGTTGATGCCCACCATCCCGACGTTGACGTCGAACTGGAACTGCCGGGCCGCCCCACCGTCGCGGGTGAAGATCGCCGTCCCGTTGGCGTACGGGTTGTCGTTGATCACCTGCACGGCCTCGGGGTACGACTCGGCGCGCACGACTTCCAGGACCGGGCCGAAGATCTCGTTGCGGTAGCAGTCCATCTCCGGCCTGACCCGATCGAGCAGCGACACGCCCAGGAAGAAGCCCTTGCCCTCCTGGTAGAGCTCGTGCTGCCGGCCATCGACCCGCAGCTCCGCGCCCTGGGCGGGCCCACTCTCCAGGTAGGAGGCCACCTTGTCCCGGTGCTCGCGGGTGATGAGCGGGCCCATCTCCGAGCCCTCATCGCTCCCCGGGCCGACCTTGATCTTCGGCAGCCGCTCCGCGATGGCATCCACCAGCGGGTCGGCCACCGCTCCGACGGCGACCACCACGCTGATCGCCATGCAGCGCTCTCCGGCCGATCCGTACGCGGCCGAGACGGCGGCGTCTGCCGCCATCTCGATGTCGGCATCGGGCAGGACGACCATGTGGTTCTTGGCGCCGCCCAGCGCCTGAACCCGCTTCCCGTGCGAGGTGCCGGTCTGGTAGATGTGGCGAGCCACCGGCGTCGAGCCCACGAAGCTGATCGAGGCGATATCCGGATGTTCCAGGATGCGATCGACGGCGACCCGGTCGCCGTGCACCACGTTGAAGACGCCGTCCGGCAGGCCGGCCTCCTGCATCAGCTCCCCGAGGTAGACCGATGCCGACGGATCCTTCTCTGATGGCTTGAGGATGAAGGTGTTGCCGCACGCGATGGCGTTGGCGAACATCCACATCGGCACCATGGCCGGGAAGTTGAAGGGCGTGATGCCCGCCGCCACGCCCAGCGGCTGGCGGATCTGGTAAACGTCCACGCCGCTCGACACCTGCTCGCTGAAGCCGCCCTTCAGAAGGTGCGGGATGCCGGTCGCAAACTCCAGGTTCTCGAGGCCGCGCGCGACCTCGCCCAGGGCGTCGGTCGTGACCTTGCCGTGCTCGGCCGTCAGGTGCGCGGCGATCTCATGCCGATGCTGGTCGACCAGGTTGCGAATCCGGAACAGGATCTCGGTGCGCCGGCTGAGGGAGGTGGCGCGCCAGGCCGGGAACGCTCCGGCCGCCACGCGAACGGCCTCATCCACCTCCTCGACCGAGGCGAAGTCGACCTCACGGGCCAGCTCGCCGGTGGCGGGGTTGTAGACCGGCCCGCTGCGGCCTGACGTGCCGGCCACGCGCTTGCCACTGATCCAGTGATGGACGCGCTCGGTGGTCTGAGCGCCGGTGTCGGCAGGAGGAGTGGCGACGGTGGTCATGACGGACCGCCTCCGTGGTGCGTTGGCTCCAAGAGTACCGCGCGAGGCTCGAAATTGCCTATCGCGGGCGTTGCTGCACCGTAGTGGGCGGCGTATCGTCCGAGCGGTGGACGAGCGCATGCACTGCGACCTGTGCGGCCGGCAGATCCAGGCGGGCGAGTCATGGATGGCCGAACCCGCCGAGGGTCGCGTGGCAGGGCACGGCGGCCAGCGGGTGGCGCATGCGGGCTGTGTCTACCGCAAGGAGCAGGATCCGGAGCTCGGTCCCCGCTGGCAGCCACAGGAGCGCGCCGCCAGGTGAGGGGCTCCGGGCCCTACTGCGGCGGCCGGACCTCGCCGCGCCGCACCGTGACAGCCGGTCCGGTGGCGCGCCAGTCGTAGCCGGCGACCTCCTCATCGGCCCCGAGCAGGCCCGCGCCGCGAAGCCACCCGTCGTCGTACAGCTTGCCGACATAGTTGCGGCCGCTGTCCGGCAGCAGCACCACGAACAGCGCGTCCGGGTCATCCAGCTCGCGAGCGACCTGCAGGGCGGCCCACAGGGCGGTGCCGCAGGACTCACCCATGAGGATCCCCTCGGCGGCCGACGCCTGCCGGGCGGTGAGCATCGAGTCCCGGTCGCTGACGCGCACGATAAGGTCGCAGATCTCGGTGTCGTACGTCTGGGGCCAGAAGTCCTCGCCGATCCCCTCGGTCAGGTACGGCCGCGGCGGCGTGGCCCCGGAATAGACGCTGCCCTCGGGATCGGCGCCCACGATCTGTACCGCGGGGTCGCGCTCCTTCAGATAGCGCCCCACCCCGCTGATCGTGCCACCGGTCCCCACCCCGGCGACGAAGTGGGTGACGCGGCCGGCGGTCTCTGCCCAGATCTCCGGTCCGGTGGTCAGGTAGTGCGCCTCGGGGTTGGCCGGGTTGGCGTATTGGTCCGGCTTCCAGCCGCCCGGCGTTTCGCGAGCCAGCCGATCCGAGACGCGGTAGTACGAGCGCTCGTCGTCGGGATCCACGTCGGTGGGGCAGATCACCACCTCCGCGCCGTAGGCGCGCAGCACTGCGCGCTTCTCATCAGACTGCTTGTCCGGCATGACGAAGATGCACCGATAGCCCCGGATCGCAGCGGCCATGGCCAGGCCCACGCCGGTGTTGCCGCTGGTCGGCTCCACGATGACCCCGCCCGGCCGCAGCAGGCCCGCCCGCTCGGCGGCCTCGATCATGGGCAGCGCGATCCGGTCCTTGACCGATCCGCCCGGGTTCATGTGCTCGAGCTTGGCGACGATGCGAGGCGTCACGCCGGACGCCAGCCGATCGAGCGCCACCAGCGGGGTCGTGCCGATGGCCGCGGTCACATCGGGCAGGATCCCCATCCGGTCAGCCAGCCTGCGCCTCCGCGGTGGCGTCCGGCGGCTCGGCGTCCGCATCGGTCTCGTCTGAGCGCCTGATCCACGCCCCGGGAGTGCCCCATCCGCGCAGGTGACGGAGCACGAGCAGCCCACCGGCCAGGACGAATGCGCCAACCCCGATCCAGATGGCGGTCGGGATGCCGGCGATCACCCAGTTCTGGGTACGGTAGGTCTCGAGGTAGGTTCGCACCACGCCGTACCACATCAGGTAGATCAGGAAGATGTCGCCGTCGTACAGCCGATGGGCGAAACGGCGCGAGATCCACAGGATCAGGCCCAGGCCGACAAGGTTCAGGAGCGCCTCGTAGGCGAAGAGCGGCACGAAGCGCGTGATGTCGACGGGGTACTTGGCGAGGTTCGTCCACTCCCCGACGCGGTGCGCGGCGTCGATCGGGATGCCCCACGGCAGGGTGGTCGGCGGGCCGTACAGCTCCTGGTTGACGTAATTGCCGAGCCTGCCGATCGCCTGCCCCAGCAGCACGGCGGTGGCGAAGATGTCGAACCAGCGCAGCGTGCTGAGCCCGGCGCTGCG
>JBKOZM010000121.1:0-6282 GCA_046725855.1 Chloroflexota bacterium
AGGACACCGAGGGTCACATCGCCCGGATCGCCCGCGACGAGGACACCGAGGGTCACATCGCCCGGATCGCCCGCGACGAGGACACCGAGGGTCACATCGCCCGGATCGCCCGGGAGAGCGACGACGACACCGAGGGTCACATCGCCAAGGTGACGTCCGATGACGACGACACCGAGGGCCACATCGCCAAGCTGTAGCCTTGGCAACCGAATCCGACCTGACCGCCGCGCTGACCGCCCTAAGGGCAGTCGCGCGGCGGTCTGTTGTTGCGCGCGGCCTGCAGGGGCCGATGGAGCGGAAGCTGCTGCAGTCGATCGTGGACGCCACGGTCAGCCTGTTCGACGCTGAGGCGGCATCGATCGCGCTTTTCGAACGGGATCCTGACCGGCTCGAATACCGCGTCGCCTCCGGAGCCCAGGGGGCGGGCGTCATCGGCCTGACGGTCAAGCCCTCACAAGGCACCGCCGGCTACGTGTTCTCGACCGGACAGCCGTTGTCGCTGTCGGACGTCACGGCTGACCCGCGGTTCGATGCCGAGGCAGCCAAGCAGACCGGGTACGTGCCGCGCTCCCTGGCGGCCGTACCGCTCGTCGACGACGAGGGGACCATCGGCGTACTGCAGGTGCTCGACAAGCGCGGGACCGAGAGCTTCTCCCTGCGCGACATGGAGCTGCTGGCCGTGTTCGCCGCCCAGGCAACCACGGCCATCAACGCGACGCGTGTCCAGGCCGGAACGGCGCGTCTGCTGGCCGAGGTCCTGCGTCAGCTCGGCGACAAGGACCTGACCGAGGAGCAGGTTGACGCGCTCGTCTCCGATGCCACCCGGGGTCTGGACGATCACGCCGATACGCCGTTCTGGCACCTGGTCGATCACGTCGAGGCGCTGCGCACCCTGGGCGAGCGAGACCTGGTCCTGGTCGCCGACATCCTCAACATCGTGGCTCGCCATGCGGAGTCGGCGCCAAGGCGACGGTGAGCCCGCTGGACCTGCCGGCATGGTCTGAGCCCTTCGCCGATACATCGGGCCTCGCCCGCCGCATGAGGTTGCGCGGGATCACGCGTGACTGGGCCTGGGGAGGATCCACGGGCGCCGGCATTCGGGTCGGCATCATCGACAGCGGCCTGGAGAAGGACCACCCGCGCCTGCTCGGGCGTGTCGTCGAGAGCGTTGCCGTCGAACTGGACGAGGGCGGCGAGCCGAAGATCGTGCCCGACTCGGGCGTCGACCTGTTCGGCCACGCGACGGCCTGTGGCGGCATCATCCTGGGGCTGGCGCCAGAGGTCGACCTGGTCTCCATTCGGGTGCTGGGCGCTGACCTGCGCGGCAAGGGAACGGCGTTCGCGGCGGGGCTGGAGTGGGCGATCGAGCGACGACTCGACGTGCTCAGCTTGAGCCTGTCATCGAAGAGCGAGTCCCTCTTTCCGGTCTTCCACGACCTGGTCGACCGAGCCTATTTCAAGAATGTGCCGCTGGTCAGCGCCGCCAACAACGTGCAGGCTGCAAGCTACCCCTCGCTCTTCTCCTCGGTCTTCTCGGTGGCGGCGCACGGCGAGCCCGACCCGTGGCGCCTCTACTACAACCCGTCGCCCCCGGTCGAGTTCGGCGCCTGGGGCGTGAACGTCCCGATCGCCTGGAAGGACGGCGGCTCGACCGTGGCCACCGGCAATAGCTTCGCGGCGCCCCACGTCACCGCGATGGTCGCGCTCATCCTGGCCAAGCACCGGGGCCTGACCCCGTTCGAGCTCAAGGCGGTGCTGGCGGCCATCGCTGACAACCCGCGCCGGGCCGCCTCGCTCAACACGTAGGAGTGTTAACGCCGCAACCGGTCACCGCTCGTTCAGGAGATTGATGACCAGTGCCTCGACGATGGCAGCGTCGGCACTGCTGAGATAGCTCGCATTCGGCTCGCCTTCGCCGCGCACCAGGGCGCCGCTCGTCGGGCCCTCCTCCTCGTCGACCGTCAGATGAGCAGGCGTGAAGGTGCCGATCGGATAGGCGGCAGCAGCAATCGCCGCCAGAGGGTCCCACAGGTAATAGTCGCCGCCGGTCATATAGGAGTTGCGTTCGAGGAGCTCGGCGAGGACGACCAGGCCCGGTCCGCTGCCCCCGGCACGCACCCGCTGTGCGAACGCCGTGGTGAGCGGGACCTGGTTGGTGCCGTCGAGGCTCACCAGGAAGACGGGCGCGCCGGCGTCGAGGACAAGCTGCGCCGCGACGGGATCGGCATAGATGTTCCACTCGGCGGTTGTGTTGTCTGCCGGCGCATCCGGCGAGCCGGCGACATTGCCGGGGACGTCGACCGCGCCGCCCATCGCGTAGACAGACTCGAGCCTTCCCGTGAGCGCCGGGTCTCCTTGAACGGCCTCGGCCAGGTTCGTGAGTGGACCGAGGGTCAGGACGCGCAGCGGGCCATCCGTCGCGGCGATGGTCGCCTCGATGAGGTCCACGGCATCGCCGCCCACCGGCTGGCGCGTGGTCTCGGGCAGATCGAGCCCGGCGGCATGGTCGGCGCTGTCACGGAACGCGGCTGGAAAGGCATGGCTCAGGGCGAGCGGCTCCTCCCGGCCACAGGCGACCGGGATCTCCGGCCCGTCCACGCGTTCGAGCAGGGCCAGCACGATGTCGACCCCCGGATCGCAATGAGCAAGGCCGGTACCCGAGACGGTGATGGCCGCGACCGTCACCTTCGGCGCGTTCACGAGGAGCGCGAGCGCCACGAGATCGTCGAGGCCCACGTCGGTGTCGACCAGAAGGGTCACCGCGCCGGCGGGCTCCGGGATCGAGACCGATGCGTCTGGGACGGCGTGGCTGGGCGTCCCGCCCCCGCAGCTCGTGACCGCCATGGCCAGGAGTACGGCCTGCCACCCATCTGCGCGCCCGCGACCGCTCATCGAGCGAGGGTAGCAGGAGCGGTCGCCCGTTCGTGGTCGAGCAGCCAGCGCTTGACCCAGAGATCACCGCTCCAGCCGCGGATCGAGCCGTCGGCGTGGATGACCCGATGGCACGGTACGACCGGGAAGAGCGGGCAACGCGACATGGCTCCGCCAACCGCGCGAGCCGCTCGCGGCGATCCGGCCATGGCGGCCAGCTCTCCGTATGCGGCGGTCTCGCCGTACGGGATCGACATGGCGGCCCGGTAAACGGCCGCGTTGAACGCGGGCTGCTCGCGCAGGTCGAGGGCAGTGCCGAACGAGCGGAGGGTCCCGGCGAAGTACGCCTCGAGCTCGCTGACCGCGCCGGAGACCGCGTCCGGATCGCCAACCGCGCCCCAGCCCCGTCGCTCGAGCGCGGCCAGCATCGGCTCCGGTCCGTCGGAGCGGGTGATGGCCAGCAGGCCGGCATCGGTCCCCGACAGCCAAAGCCGACCGATCGCCGTGTCGAGCGCTGCGAACGACGCGATGCGGTCCGGCATGGGCCCATGCTATCGGGGACCATCGGTCTATACGGGTAGGTTGGGATGCGCGTGCTATCCTCGCGCCGATGACCGGCAAGACGAAGGTCCCATACCGCTGCTCGTTCTGCGGAAAGAGTCAGGAGCAGGTTCGCAAGCTGATTGCGGGCCAGGGCGTCTACATCTGCGATGAGTGCATCAACCTCTGCCAGGAGATCATCGAAGAGGAGATGCTCGAGACGCCGCGCCCCAAGACGGCGCCGGCGCAGCTCCCCTCCCCGCGCAAGCTCAAGGAGCGGCTCGACCAGTACGTGATCAGCCAGGAGCAGGCCAAGAAGGTGCTCTCCGTGGCGGTCTACAACCACTACAAGCGCGTCAACGCCGGGCAGGCGGTCGACGATGTCGAGCTCGGCAAGAGCAACGTCCTGCTCGTCGGTCCCACCGGGAGCGGCAAGACGCTGCTGGCCCAGACGCTGGCCAAGGTGCTGGACGTGCCGTTCTGCATCGCCGATGCGACGAGCCTGACCGAGGCTGGCTACGTGGGCGAGGACGTCGAGAACATCCTGCTGCGCCTCATCCAGGCCGCGGACTTCGACGTGCAACGCGCTCAGCGCGGGATCATCTACATCGACGAGATCGACAAGATCGCCCGCAAGACCGATAACCCCTCCATCACCCGCGATGTCTCCGGTGAGGGCGTGCAGCAGGCGCTCCTTAAGATCCTGGAGGGCACCGTCGCCAACGTGCCGCCGCAGGGGGGCCGCAAGCACCCGCACCAGGACTTCATCCAGATCGACACCACCAACGTGCTGTTCATCTGCGGCGGCGCGTTCGAGGGCCTGGAGAAGATCGTCGAGGAGCGCGTCGGCAAGCGGGGGATCGGCTTCGGCTCCCAGGCCCAGCAGAGCCGCGACGAGCGGCGCCGGCTCATGGACCAGCTCATGCCCGAGGATCTCCTCAAGTACGGCCTGATCCCCGAGTTCGTGGGCCGGCTGCCGGTGGTGGTCAGCCTCACCGCCCTGGCCATGGAGGACCTGGTCAAGGTCCTGACTGAGCCAAAGAACGCGATGACCAAGCAGTTCGCACGGTTCCTGCAGCTCGATAAGGTGGAGCTGGTCTTCACGCCCGAGGCGCTGGACGCGACCGCCAAGCTGGCACTCAACCGCAAGACGGGCGCGCGCGCGTTGCGCACCATCATCGAGGAGGCCCTCCTCGAGGTGATGTACGACATCCCCGAGCGCAGCGACGTGAAGAAGGTCGTCATCACCGCGGAGACGATCGAGCACGGCCAGCCGCCGATGCTGGTGACCGAGACCGATGAGCCCGAGCCGCGACGGCGCAGCGCGAAGGATCGCGACCGGGAGCGGTCCGTCGAGCGGACCGCGGAGTCAGCCTAGCCCACCTCGTCGACGCTCGCGGCGGAGTCGCCGCGCGACAGGTTCGAGGCGACGATGATCGTTCCGTTGGGAACGGTGTGGACCGTCCCGTCGCGGTCGCGCAGCAATGTACGGCGCAGGCTGAAGTCTTCGACTACCCCCTCGACGCCGGCAATCCGCACCTGCTCGCCCTCGCTGTACTGGTTCTCGAGCACCACGAAGATCCCGGCCAGCCAGTCGCGGATGAGGGTCTGCGCGCCGAAGCCGACCGCGATGCCCACCACCCCCAGGCCCGCCACGGCCGGGCCGACGTCGATGCCCACCTGGCTGAGGACCATCAACAGCCCGATGACGACGATCACCGAGCCGACGATTCGGACGGTGAGGTCCTCGAGCGTTCGCATCCGCCGCTGAGCCTCAACCACGGCCCGCTCATCCTCATCGGCGGCTCGCGGGCGGCGCTCGAAGATGTGCCGCGCGGCGGTGCGCGTGGCGGCCCGGATCAGCACGTAGCCGACGAAGGCCCCGGCAACGATGGCCGCGACTTGCAGAGTGGTCAGGGCCCATGGCTCGAGCTGCATCGGGAGCCATGGTAGCAACGGCCAGGACTGGTACGACCGGTGCACGTGAGACGGTACTTCGGGTCGCTGCGAATGGAGCCGGGACGGAGGCTACGATGTTGCCCACGACGCCTGGCGGGCACGCCGGGATGGGACGGAGAACATTGAACCGATGACGAACCAACGCCGCCCGGGCTTCCGACTGCCGTGGTCCGAGGATGCATCGCCACAGCCTCTGGACATGGGGACGCCGGCTGCGTCGTATGACGAGGCGGCCACCTCGCCCGCGACTGGCGTGGGCGACGACGCACCGTCCGCCGCCGCGGCGCCTGCCGGCGTCCCGACTCCCGACCAACCACCCGAGTCGGAGGAGTTCCTGCACAGCTTGGTCGACGCCATGCGCGGCGTGGCCGAGGAGTCGCGTGACGCGAACCTGGCCGAGCTGCGTCGCAGCGTCGACGATCGCGTCGGTCAGCTCCGCGCAGCTGCTGGCGAGCGGGCCGACGAGCTGCGCCGCAGCTCCGACGTGGAAGTCGCCGCCACCGCTGACTGGGAGCGGGCGGAGATGGAACGCGTCAAGGCCGAGGCGGAGCGGCGCGTGGCCGCGCAGCAGGCCGAGCTCGAGCGCCAGCTGGCCGAGCACCGGGCGTCGAGCGATCGTGAGATCGAGGAGACGCGCCGACGCCTGGCCGACTACGAGCGCGACCTGACCGCGTTCTTCAGCCAGCTGGCCGAGATCAGGGATCCCGGCACTTTCGTCGCCGCGGCCAAGCGCATGCCGCGCGCTCCGGAGCTGACTGACACGACATCGGCCGGCTCAGCGCCGGCAGCCAGCATGGCGCCGGCAGTCGCAGAGCCGGTCGCTCCCCTGGCAGCCGCCCAGGAGGTCGCTTCGCCAACTGCCGGCGAGCAGGCCGCCCCGCCGGCAGCCGCCGAGCCGGCGAGCCCGCCGCC
>JBKOZM010000122.1:0-6415 GCA_046725855.1 Chloroflexota bacterium
GGACCGGCCGCTGGGGGCGGCCGGTCCTCCATATTCGGTGGTCGGGGCTGGACTAGGAAAAGTCTCCGAGTGCCAAGGTTGCCCCGGTGTCCTCATCCGTGATCACGACGTTCGTGTACGACACATTCGTCGGACCAGAAAGCCTCTGGCCATTTGGGCACGAGAAGCTGCCCGGGCCAGGAGGATTCAACGTGAGCGTTCCGACGACGTTGCCATTCTTCGTGGCAGTGAAATCGCCGGACACGCTCAGGTCCGCAGACACGGTGTCCTTGTTGTCCGCTGTGGGGTTCTTGCCGCCGCCGTTGATGCATTCGTAGTCGGCGGTGCCGGTGGCCGATACGGTGATCGTCGACGTTGATCCGGACTCCAGTCCGGCTTCCTTGAAGTTGACGACGAGGTTGCCATTGTTCTGCAACGTCCCGCCGGTCTGACTCCCGATGAAATGAGCGTTGCCGGCGACTGCCAGGCTGGCTGTGATCGCCAGGACCGTAAAGACGGCCAACAGGATTCCGATCTTTCGAGTCATGGGCACGATCCTCCTACTGAACTGTCCCCCTCCAGTCGTTCGAGGCCGCGATAGGTGCTTGGTCGCGATGCAAACGCGTCGCCACATCTGACGGGCAGCTGACCGATGCGGCTCAGCGACTTCGACGTCGCCCTACTGAGGCCGCAACTGAGCCGTCTCGACGCGCAGCGTCGAAGACGGACCTTGAACCTACCCCTCGCCGGTGTGCGCTGTCCGCTAGAAAAGTGCGAAACGGTGCGGTCTGGTGCGCTTCTGGGCTATCGCTGCGAGGGCACGCTCGGCATCGGCGCACTCGGCAGTGCAAGACCGAGGGCCAGGGCCCGCCGGACTGCTTCGCGCCGGCGCCGGACTCCCAAGGCGCGGTACAGGCGCGTGAGCCGATAACGGACCGTCGCCTCGCTCACGCTCGTGGCGTCGGAGATCTCCTGGTTAGTGAGGCCCAGGACCAGGTAGGACAGCAGCTCGGTCTGCACCACCGTCAGCCCGAGCTGGGCGGCGGCCAGCACGACGTCCACCGGCATCTCCATGGTGCCGAGCGCGCGCTGCAGCCCCTCCCGGATGGCGAGCTGGGTCCTGCCCAGTGGCGAGGCGTTGAGCGCTTCGCTCAGCTCCACCGCGCGGCGATCCACCCGTACGAACCAGTCGGACAACGCCGCCACGATGACGATCACCGCGCCATCGTCGAATGCATCCACCAGCGCGCGTTCGCGCAGCGCATCGGGACCGATGAGGAGGGCATAGGCTGCGACGAAGGCCAGTGCGTAAGCCATACCACTGTGTCTGCGCGGAAGCTGGGCGGCCCACCACACACCTGCCAGGGCGAAGACAAAGAAGGGCGACGATGGCGCCCCGGTTCCGGCCAGAAAGACCGCAGTTCCGGCGGCATCCAGCAGGATCGTACTCATCTGCAGCTTCTTGGCGACGCTCAACACCCGCAGGACGCTGAACCCCACAGCGATGACGAGCGCGACGAGGAGCTCGCCGTCCGTCAGCGGCGACGGGCCTTGGATGGCCAGGATGACGACCGTTGCCGCCAGCGCGATGAGGTGCGCCAGCAGGGTCCGAGGTCGGGGATCGTCGGACACCAGGAAGCTGATGGCAGGGCCTGACCGTGGTCTGCGCAGGCTCCAGGTCCTGACTGCCGACCGGACGTCGAAACCGCGCGCTCGGGACACCGCGCTTCCGTCCTCAGCCGAATTCGTCTTGCAATGCTCGATCGGCCGGACAGCTGGCCGCGTGGGGCGAGCCTATGAACGCCTACAACATTGGTCAATGCCACACTTGACAGCTGGGCTGACGTCGCGCGGACTCGACCCAGCGGGTCGCGCGCTGATGGTCAGCCGACGGAGGCAAGCAGGCTTGGGAGGTCGGCGACGAGCTTGGAGCGCGCCAGCATCGGCCCCAGTCCGGCGGCTCGCGCGTCGGCGTGGGCCGGCAGGTCGGTGTGCGGGCCGAACAGCAGGAGCCGCGGCCGCTGGGATTCGGCTGCGCCCTCGTGCCAGGCGGACAGTTGCTCACCCCAGGTCGGGCGACGCTCCGCCCAGTCGACCAGCACGAGCTGAACCGACGAAGCCTCCGGCAGATCGGCCGGGTCGTCGATGCGCAGCAGTTCGCGTCCGGCTCGGGCGGCGGCATCGGCGATCCGGCTGCCGAGTAGCAGGTCGCGACCGACCAGGACGACCGTCACTCCGAGGCGGCGTGTCCCGGTCGAAGCCGTGGAAGGGCGTCACGACGCCCCGGAGGGACACCCTGCGGGACCTGGTGCTGCTCGCCGTGAGGCGGGAAGCGGCCGTTGCCGCCGTTGCTTGGCGGTGCACCGTTCGTCGCATGAGCTGGAACGTGGCCATTGGCCGAGACGGCGAAGGAGTCGACCACGTAGCGGGCGATGCGCATCGGGTAGATGCCCACCACCACCGGCGCGTGGACCTCCACCGAGAGCTCGAGCCCAACCTCGTCGCGCTGCCAGAGGTCCTGAATCTTCAGCGCCTCCCGTTCGGGTAAGCCGATCCAGGCTCGAGTCCCGTCTCGCTCGAGGTGGCCGATGCCATCGGGCTCATCCAGGCCGAAGCGCCGACGCAGCTCGGCGACGGTGACGTATGGGCGCGACGTAATGAACCGGCGCAGGCTCGATGTGCTTGGGCGTTTGTTGGCGCTCATCGCTGCGTAACCATGGGCTTCCGGCGAGTCTACGCCGATGCGTAGCGGCGTGCAGGTGCCGGCCCAGCCCTTCAGGTGTCGCGGCCGTGGCTCCAGCCGCGGGCCCGCTCGACGGCCTGCCGGATCAGGCGCTTGCCGGGGACCGCCTGGCTGGGCGTTCCCTCGAGGTCGTCATCGGCCGGATAGGCGCGCAGGGTCAGCGCCGGCGCGCCAACCCCGGCGGGGTAGATGTCGACGCCATCCATCAGGATGGTGGGAGAGCCGGGAAAGGCGAGGAGCTCGGCATCTGCCTGGGTGTTGACGCTGACCATCTGGATCGGCGTCTCGAAGGCATCCTCGGTCAGGACCTCCACCAGCCGCTGGCGCGCGGTCATGTAGTTCGGGTCGCCATCCCAGTAGAGGAGCTCGACGCGCATCGGTCAGGCGTGGTGCTCAGGCGTAGGTGAAGAAGCCGACCAGGCAGAAGGCCGCGGACAGGGCCAGGACGCCGGCGATCCACAGCCTGCGGCGCTCGGCGCCGGTCAGGCCCTCGGCCATCGACGAGGCGTCTCCTCGCGAAGCACGGCCCCGCCACGCCAGGTAGCGCTCGGCGTTCAGGTCCCGCGCCGCGCGGGCGCGGTACTGGTTCCAGGCCGGCCAGCCGACCAGGTAGGCAGCGACGGCCGCCAGGGCGGCGCCAGCCAGCCACAGCCAGGCGCTCACGCCGCCAGCGCCTCGCCTGCGGCCGCGGCATCCACGATCCAGATCGTGCGACGTGCGTTGACCCGCGCGGCCGGAAGGTCGCTCCGACCGGAGCGCACCGCCCGCAGGGCGTCAGCCTTGTCTGGGCCGGTCACCACGAAGAGCGCCTCGCGCGCGGCGTTCAGCACGGGGAAGGTGAGTGTCATGCGCCAGGCACGGATGCGCGGCGCCCAGTTGGCCGCCACCCAGCGCTTCGTCTCGTGCAGCGCCGCGGAATCCGGAAAGAGCGACGCGGTGTGCCCGTCGGCGCCCATCCCCAGCCAGATGAGATCAAAGGACGGCGGCCGGTCGCCGTCGGTCGTGCCGAAGGTCGCGCGCAGCTCCATCTCGTACGCGCGCGCGGCGGTGTCCAGGTCTGGCGCCTCGGCATGCATGCGGTGGACCTGGTGCGGCCGCACGGCGGGCAGATGGTCGAGCAGCGCCACCCGCTCCGTCCCGTAGTTCGAGTCGGGATGGTCGGGTGGCACGGCGCGCTCGTCACCGAAGTAGAACTCCACCTTTGACCAATCCAGCTGCCGGACCCGAGGCGGGATGACGAGCAGTGGGCACACGGTCAGCGGCGTCGAGCCGCCGGACAGCGCGAGCGTGAATCGCCCGCGGCGGCGGATGGCGTTGCGTCCGACGGCGATGAGCCGGTCGGCCGTGGCGGCCGCGACGGTGTCGACGTCGGGCAGCACCACGAAGCGACGGCTCATCCCACCGCCTCGGACGGACGCGCTGCGGCGATCAGGATGGCCGCGCCGCGCAGCGCCGCCTCGTAGACCGGGTCGCGCCGATCGGCGACGAGCGTGGTGGCCAGCAGCTCCGACTCGCTGGGCAGGTCCATCCGCACACGCCGCAGCAGGGCGGTCATGCCATCGGCGTTCGAGGCGACCGTCGCCTCGTCGCCGGAACGATCGATGATGAACTCGGCGGCCCCCGTCTCTCCGTAGGCGCGCAGCCGAACCGAGACGAGCTCGCCGGCCGGCACCAGATCGGTCTCGACGCCCTCCACCCGCAGGTCGACCATCTCGTGGCGGCCCTCCAGGGTCAGGCGCAGGCGTCCGTCCTGAAACGGCTCCAGCGTGGCGTACCGCTTCCAGGTCAGCCGGGATGCGATCCAGGCGGCGTAGAGCATCGCCTGGGCGGTCTCGTCAGCAACGCCCGGGTTCGGGTCGGTCGGATCCGGCGTCAGCCCGCTGCCGCTGCCGGGGATTGCATACCGAATCGACAGTCGATTCAGGTTCGGCAGGTAGCGGCGGAAGCGGGGCGCGTCGAAGAACTGCGCGGTCAGCTCCTGCCACCAGCCCAGCCGCTTCCAGGACAGGTCGCCGATGCTGGTCCGGCGACGCAGGCCGGTCAGCCGTCGCAGCCCGAGCAGCAGGCTCGAGAAGTCACTCGGGTCGACGATCAGCCGATCCGCCAGGTCCACCAGCTGGTCGAAGACCGGGTCGCTGAACGGCGGGTCGCCCGGCCACCAGACGTGGGTCGGCAGGTCGTGGATCAGCAGCGCGGCCACGACCCCATCCAGGTGCTCGGCCGCCTCACCCCGGACGGTGAGCACCACCTCCTCGAAGCACACCTGCTCGCCGCTGTCCGTGGTCGGGTGACAGTGCGCGCTGACCGCGGCGTCGAGCGGCGCGCCGCTGGCATCCGGATCGGCGACCAGCACGATGGCACGCGACGGATGGCGAAAGCCAAGGCCGAGCAGGGTGTGGACCACGCGGTCGGCGGCCATGGCATCTGGCACCGTGACGATCAGGTTCAAGACCGATGCCCGGGCGTGCGGCATGCCCTTCTCGTGCACCGCCGGGCCGCCGTCGCCGGAGGGCGAGCTCCATAGCTGGGCGAGGTGGGCGGCGATCCGGGACACGGTCGTGTCGCGCTCCGACCAGATGGGCGCGACGGTCGTCTCGTCCTCGCCGAACCGCATGAGCCGGCGATGGACGGCGATCTCGCGCTGGGCGGCCTCGGCGGCGGCGCCGTTCGTCTCGATCATGGCCGTCGCCAGGCGCGCTGGTCGCGCTCGAGCAGCTCGTCGGCGGCCGGCGGGCCCCAGCTGCCGGCGCCGTAGAAATGGATCGGCCCGCCGTCGCCGGAGGCCCAGGCCTCGATGATCGGGTCGAGGATGGCCCAGGCGCGCTCGACCTCGTCGTTGCGGGTGAAGAGCGAGGCGTCGCCGACCATGCAGTCGAGCAGCAGCGTCTCGTACGCGTCGGGCGAGTCGACGGCGAAGCTGGACCCGTAGCGGAAGTCCATGTTCACGTTCCGAATCTGGAGTCCTGGGCCCGGCACCTTGGCGCCGAAGCGGAGGAGGATCCCCTCGTCCGGCTGGATCCGGACGGCCAGGATGTTCGGGTCGAACTGGGGCGTGCCGGCGCGCGCGAAGAGGGCCAGCGGGGCGCGCCGGAACTGGACCGAGATCTCGGTCACTCGGGTGGGCAGCGCCTTGCCGGTGCGCAGATAGAACGGCACGCCGGCCCACCGCCACGAGTCCACCGACAGCTTGAGGGCCGCGTACGTCTCCGTCTCCGAGTCCGGAGCCACCTCCGGCTCGTCGCGGTACGACACGACCTTGTGGCCCTCCACCCAGCCGGACACGTACTGCCCCCGGACGGTGTTCTGCGCCACCTCCGCGGGCGACATCGGCTTGATGCCGCGCAGCACCTTGAGCTTCTCGTCGCGGAGGTCCTCCGCCCTGAATTCGACCGGCGGCTCCATGGCGAAGACCGACATCAGCTGCAGGGCGTGGTTCTGGACGATGTCGCGCAGCGCGCCGGTCTGGTCGTAGAACTCGCCACGGCCCTCGACGCCCATCGTCTCAGCCACGGTGATCTGCACGCTGTCGATGTAGCGCCGGTTCCAGATCGGCTCGAACAGCCCGTTGCCGAAGCGGAAGACGGCCAGGTTCTGGACCGTCTCCTTGCCGAGGTAGTGGTCGATGCGATAGACCTGATCCTCGTCGAAGACGTTGCTGATCTCGCGGTTCAGCTTGCGGGCACTGGCCAGGTC
>JBKOZM010000123.1:0-3868 GCA_046725855.1 Chloroflexota bacterium
ACCGCGACCACATCGGCGCGGGTTGGGGGACCGATGCCCAGCGCGTGCTCCTCAACTTCGCATTCACGAACGTCGGCCTGCAGCGCGTGTTCCTGACCGTGTTCGCTGCCAACGAGCGCGCCATCCGCTCCTACGAGAAGCTCGGCTTCCAGCGCGAGGGCCTGATGCGCCGGTCGTGGCGCGGCATTCGCGGTCTGGAGGACAGCCTGCTGATGGCGATCCTGAAGGAGGAGTGGGAGGCGCAGGCCCAGCGCTGAGAAGCGGTCAGCTGACCCCCGCGTCGCGCAGCAGGCTCGGGATCTGTGAGGGCGAATCGGCGACCCGGATCCCCGCCGCCTCGAGCGCGGCGCGCTTCGACTCGGCGGTGCCGGCCCCGCCGGAGATGATCGCCCCGGCGTGGCCCATCCGGCGTCCCGGCGGTGCGGTGCGCCCGGCGATGAACGCGGCCATCGGCTTGCGCACCTCGGCCGCGCAGAACTCGGCGGCCCGTTCCTCCTCCTCGCCGCCGATCTCGCCGATCATCACGATCGCCTCGGTCTCCGGGTCGCGGTTGAAGAGGTCGAGCACGTCCACGAAGCTGGTGCCCACGATCGGGTCGCCGCCGATGCCGACGCAGGTCGTCTGACCCAGGCCGGCATCGGTCATGGCCTGCACCACCTCGTAGGTGAGCGTCCCCGAACGGCTGACGAGGCCCACCGGCCCGGGCCGGTGGATGGTGCCGGGGATGATCCCCACCTTGGCCTGGCCCACCGTCGTGGCGCCCGGGCAGTTCGGCCCGATCAGCCGCACGCCCTTCGCCTTCAGCGCGTGATACACACGCAGCATGTCCAGCGCCGGGACGCCCTCGGTGATGCAGATCACCAGCGGCAGGCCCGCGTCCGCGGCCTCCAGCATGGCGTCGGGGGCGAACGCGGCCGGGACGAAGATGCACGACGCGTTGGCGCCGGTCTGTGCCACCGCCTCGGCCACGGTGTCGTACACCGGCACGCGGTAGTCGAGCGCAACCTGGCCGCCCTTGCCGGGCGTCACACCGGCCACGATGCGCGTGCCGTAGTCGAGCATGGCGTGTGAGTGGAACGCGCCCTCCCGGCCGGTGATGCCCTGCACCAGCAGCCTGGTTTCCCCGTCGACCAGGATGCTCATGCCGAAGCCGCGCGCGCCGCGGCCACCGCCTTGGCGGCCGCGTCGTCGAGTGACTCCGCCGTGATCAGGTTCGCCTGGCGCAGGATGGTGGCAGCCTCCGCCGCGTTCGTGCCCACGATGCGCACCACCATCGGCACCTCTCGCTCGAGCGTGGCCCGCGCCTCGACGATCCCTCGCGCGACCTCGTCACCGCGCGTGATGCCGCCGAAGATGTTGACCAGGATGGCGCGCACGTTCGGGTCGTCCAGGATGATCCGGAAGGCCGCCGCCACGCGGTCCGCCTTGGCGCCGCCCCCGATGTCCAGGAAGTTGGCCGGCTCGCCGCCGGCCAGCTTGACCAGGTCCATGGTCGTCATCGCCAGCCCGGCGCCGTTGACCATACAGCCGATCGAGCCGTCCAGCTTGATGAAGCTTATGCCCGCCTCGCGCGCCGCGGTCTCGGCCGGCTCCTCCTCGTTCAGGTCGCGCATCGCCTCCAGCTCGGCGTGGCGGGGGAGCGCCGAGTCGTCGAGCACCGTCTTCGCGTCGAGCGCCAGCAGCTCGCCGCCCGCGGTGACCACCAGCGGGTTGATCTCGGCCAGGTCGGCATCGGACTCGAAGAAGGCGGCGGCCAGCCCATGCAGGACCGATGCGAAGGCGGTGCGCAGCTCGGCGGCGAGCTCCAGGAAGAAGGCGATGCGGCGGACCTGGAACTCCTGGAGGCCGATGAGCGGGTCGATCGGCAGCCGCAGGATCGCCTCCGGGTTGGTCCGAGCCGTCTCCTCGATCTCGACGCCGCCCTCCGCGCTGGCGATGATCGTGACTGCCTTCGCCGCTCGGTCCAGGATCAGGCCGAGGTAGTACTCCTTGGCGATCTCGGCGGCCGGCGCGATGAGCAGGGTACGGACCGGTACGCCACTGATCTCGAGGCCCAGGATGTCGGTGGCGCGCTGCTGCGCCTCATCCGGCGTGGCCGCCAGCTTCACCCCGCCGGCCTTGCCACGGCCGCCGACGAGCACCTGGGCCTTGACCACGACCGGGCCGCCGATCCGTTGCGCCGCCGCATGGGCCTCCTCGGGCGTGGTGGCGACCTCGCCGGCGAGCAGCGGCACGCCGTGACGCGCGAGGATCTCCTTGGACCGGTATTCCTGGAGTTTCAAACGACCTCCTGGACGCGGCCGACCGGCCAGTCCGTGACATCCGGGATCGCCGCAGATTGTATCGGGCCGTCAGCGACCACCTCGCTGGGAGCGGCCCGGTCAGCGGTGGGATCATCCCTGTCAGGTGTCGGCTGTGCAGCACAGCCGCACAGCCGCACAGCCGCACAGCCGCACAACCGGCTATGACAAGGGCGCTACCCTCCGGGACCCACTCATCCCCGGCGCCATCCATCGACGACGAGCCGGGGGAGCGCGCCCTACACTCACCGGCGCATGGCCGGCGCTTTGATCGGCCGCGAGCCTGGGAGCGAGTGCCCGTGAGCTACACCGTCACGCTGATCCCCGGGGATGGCATCGGTCCGGAGCTGGCAGAGGCCACCACCGGCGTCCTGGAAGCGACCGGGATCGGGTTCGAATGGGACGTGCAGCACGCCGGCGAGGCGACGATCGCCAGCGAGGGCAGCCCGCTCCCGGACCGGGTGATCGACAGCATCCGGCGCAACGGCGTGGCCATCAAGGGACCCATCACCACCCCGGTCGGCTCCGGTTTCCGCAGCGTCAACGTTGGGCTGCGCCAGGCGCTGGAGCTGTACGCCAACGTGCGGCCGGCTCGCAGCATGGCCGGCGTCGAGTCCCGCTACGAGAACGTCGACCTCATCATCGTGCGCGAGAACACGGAGGACCTGTACGCCGGCATCGAGCACCGGGTGGGACCGGACGCCGCGGAGAGCATCAAGATCATCACCCGCGCAGCCTCACAACGGATCGCGCGCTACGCCTTCGAGTACGCACTCCGCAACGGCCGCCGCAAGGTAACCGCGGTCCACAAGGCCAACATCATGAAGCTCTCGGACGGGCTCTTCCTGGAGAGCTGTCAGCAGGTCGCTGCGGAGTACGAGGGTCGCGTCGCGTTCGAGGACCGCATCGTCGACAACATGTGCATGCAGCTGGTCCAGAAGCCGGAAGCCTACGACGTGCTGGTGCTGCCGAACCTGTACGGCGACATCGTCAGCGACCTGGCCGCCGGCCTGGTCGGCGGCCTGGGCGTGGCACCCGGCGCCAACATCGGCGAGCGGGCGGCGGTCTTCGAGGCGGTGCACGGCAGCGCGCCGAAGTACGCCGGCCAGAACAAGGCCAACCCGACCGCGCTGATCCTCTCCGGGGCGCTGATGCTGCGCCACCTGGGCGAGACCGATGCTGCCAACAGGGTCGAGGGCGCGGTCCGCGCCGTCATCGCCGATGGGGAGAAGACGACCTACGACCTGGGCGGCGGCACCGGCACCCGCGAGTTCGCGGCTGAGGTCGCTGCGCGGGTGCGCGGCGGATGACCTCCGACCCACGCAGCACTTCGGCGGTGGCTAGAATTCGACGAGGGCCGAGCCGCCGTTCGGCGGCAGCCTCAGATCGGCCACCCACGAGCCAGAGACCGATGGAGGAGGCGCCGACCCCAGCATGACCGCGACCCGCCTGACGAATCCGCAGGGGACGGCTCGGCAGGGTCTGGCGGCCACGAGCCGGCGCGACCCGTGGTGGCTCATGCCGGGGATCATCGCCGCCGGCTTCGGTCTGTTCATCGTCTACTCGCT
>JBKOZM010000124.1:0-6018 GCA_046725855.1 Chloroflexota bacterium
ACGCGAGACCTGGTGGAGTCGTCCGGCCTCGCTGCAGCCGCTGCCACGCGGCTCTCTGGCGGAACGGGTCTCCGATCGTCTGCGGCGGAAGATACAAGCCGGCGACCTGCGGCCGGGTCAGCGGCTGGAATCGTCCCAAATACTTGCCGCGGAGCTCGGAGTCAGCCTCCCAGTCCTCCGCGAGGCGCTTGCGGCGCTGCGGGCGATTGGCCTGGTCGAGATCCGACATGGAGTCGGCGTTTTCGTGACGCGCCGGGCTCGTCCAGCCGCGGTACTGAAGGCCGCACGGCGAAGTGCAACGCGGAAGGAGTTGAACGAGCTGCGGCGCGGCTTGGAGAAGGTGATCGCGGAGACCGCGGCGACGCGCGCGACGGCGGCTCGGCTGCGCGAACTGCGCTTCGCCCTTGGGGAGCGAGTGCTCGCCGGCCGATCAGGCGACCCAGCCGCGTTCGTCGATGCGGACCTGCTCCTCCACCGGCGCGTGGCGCAGGCGAGTGGCAATCTGTTGGGGAGCAGCCTGCACCAGATGGCATCCATCGGGCTTCGTGGGGAGCTGCGAGGCGAGGCGCATCGCCTCGCGTCCGACGAGCGGCTCGAGAAGCTGCATGCCGCTCTCGTGGACGCAATCGAGCGTGGGCGGCGCGGCTCGGCTGGACGGGTGGCGGCCGTCATCGCGTCGATCGAGACGGAGGCCCATCCGCCGTAGCGCTAGGCTACGACCCAATGCCGCAGATCCACCTCCACGCCGAGCCCGGGGACTATGCGCCCCTCGTCCTGCTGCCGGGCGATCCAGGCCGCGCAACGACGATCGCCACGCGTTTCGACGGCGGCCTGCCTGGAGCGCGGCTCGTCAACGATAATCGCGGGCTGCTCGGCTACACCGGCACCATCGGCGGCCGTCCCATCAGCGTGCAGACGACGGGCATGGGCCCACCCTCGATCGCCATCGTCACCGAGGAGCTGCTGCGCCTGGGTGCCCGCCAGCTGGTGCGGGTCGGCACCACCGGAGCGCTGCAGGCCGACATCCAGCTCGGCGAGCTCATCATCGCCACGGCTTCGACGCCGACCGATGGCACGACTGCCACGTTCATGGGTGGCAGGCCGTACGCGCCGGCCGCCGACTTTGCCCTGACCCACGCGCTGGTGCACGCCGCGGAGCGGCTGGGCGTGCCGTTCCGGGTGGGGCCGATTGCGACGATCGACGTGTTCTCCCACTACCACCCCGATCCGAACTTCGTGCGGCCGTGGCGCGAGGCCGGGGCATTGGCGGTCGAGATGGAGGCCAGCGCGCTCTTCTACCTGGCGGCGTCGCGGGGGGTGCAGGCCGCCTGCCTGGGCGTGGTCGTGGATGTCGACACGGGCGAGGCGAACCAGGAGCACACCTACCTCAGCCCGGCCGAGCTCGAAACGGCGGTGGAGCGGATGATCGATGTGGCTCTGAGCGCCGACTTCGGCTGACCTCCGAGGGCGGCGGCCGCTCGACATCGGCCGTAGGATTGAGGCATGACCGCTACGCGACCCGCCCCCACACCGACGCAGCCTGACGCTGACTTCCTGCCCCTGAAGGGGATCGACCACGTCGAGTTCTGGGTGGGCAACGCCAAGCAGGCGGCGGCCTACTATCGCGCCCTGTGGGGCTTCAGCCCGGTCGCGTACGCTGGGCTCGAGACGGGCGTGCGTGATCGGGCCAGCTATGTGATGGTCCAGAACCAGATCCGCTTCGTCTTCACCGCCCCGCTTGGGCCGGAGGGCGAGGTGGCCGAGCACGTCCGCAAGCATGGTGACGGGGTTCATGACATCGCCTTTGCCGTCGACGACGTCGAGTTGGCCTGGCGCGAGACGACATCTCGGGGAGCGGCCTCGGCGCTCGACCCGGTTGAGCTCAAGGGTGAGAAGGGGACCCTGCGGCGCAGTGCCATCCACACCTACGGCGAGGTGATCCACTCCTTCATCGACCGCCGCGATTACCGCGGCGCCTTTGCCCCTGGCTTCCACCGCGTCACCCGTCCCGCCCAGGCGGCGAGCGGCCAAAACCTGCTGGAGATCGACCACTGCGTCGGGAACGTGGCCCTCGGCGACATGAACCGCTACGTCGACTTCTACCGGGACGTGCTGGGCTTCAGCCAGCTCATCCACTACGACGACAAGGTGATTCACACCGAGTACTCGGCGCTGATGAGCAAGGTGATGCAGAACGGCAACGGCCGGGTGAAGTTCCCCATCAACGAGCCGGCCGAGGGAAAGCGCAAGAGCCAGATCCAGGAGTTTCTCGACTACTACCTGGATGCCGGCACCCAGCACATCGCCATGCGCACCGAGGACATCGTTCGCACCGTCCGGGTCTTGCGCGAACGCGGCGTCGAGTTCCTCGGTCTGCCGCATGCCTACTACGAGTCCCTGCCGGAGCGGGTCGGCGATGTCGGCGTGCCGATGGATACCCTTGAAGAGCTGGGCATCGAGGCGGATCGCGATGAGGAGGGCTACCTGCTCCAGATCTTCACCAAGCCGGTGCAGGATCGGCCCACCTTCTTCTTCGAGATCATCGAGCGCCACGGCTCCCGGGGATTCGGGGTGGGCAACTTCAAGGCGCTCTTCGAGGCGATCGAGCGCGAGCAGGAGCGCCGCGGCAACCTCTGAGGTCCGCCGCCGCGCGCCGTAGACTCCCCGCCATGCGAATTGCGCACGTGCGGGAACGACATGCCCCGCCGGGGACCCCCTGGCGCCTGGCCGCCGCGCGAGAGGGAGGCGAACAGCCGCAGCGCTGGCTCGACCTCGACGAGGCGCGGCAGGGGCTCGTTGTCGAGGACCCACGTCGCGCCCACAACTCGGCGCTGTTTCGGCAGCCGGTAACCACGCTCGACGATCACCTGGCCCGCGGCCTGCGGGTCGCGGACCTCGGCGAGCTGGTCGAGGGCTATGCCAGTGCCGATGACGATGACGAGGCCATCCTGGACGCCGCCAACCTGGACTTCGGGCCGCCGATCCTGCAGCCACCCTCGCTGCGTGACTTCTACGCCTTCGAGGGGCACGTCCGGACCATGTGGGAGCGCCGCGGTGGGACGGTTCCCGAGGCGTGGTATCGGCTCCCGATCTTCTACTTCTCGAACGTCAGTGAGGTCCGTGGTCCCGACGATCCGGTCTGGTGCCCGGCGGCCTCCAACGAGCTCGACTACGAGCTCGAGGTGGCGGCCCTGATCGACGTGCCGGCGCGCGACCTGAGCGCGATCGAGGGCGAGACAGCCATCGGCGGCTACATGGTCTTCAACGACTGGAGCGCGCGCGACCTGCAGCGCGAGGAGACGACCGTCCGGCTCGGGCCAGCCAAGGGCAAGGACTTCGCCTCCTCCATCGGTCCCTGGCTCACGACACCCGATGAGCTGGCCGACGCCCGCAAGGGCAAGGGCTACCAGCTGGCCATGACCGCCGCGGTTAACGACGCGGAGCTGAGTCGCGGGAGCTGGGCGGACGCGCAGTTCTCGTTCGGCGAGATGGTGGCGCGGGCCAGTGCCGACGCCCGACTGCGTCCCGGAGACCTGCTGGGCTCCGGGACGGTGGGCACCGGCTGCCTGCTCGAGATCAAAGACGAATCATTGGGGCGCTGGCTGGAGCCCGGCGACACGGTCGCCCTCAGCGTCGAACGGCTGGGCGAGCTCGTCAGCCCGGTCGTCGCGCGTCCGGAAGCGGGCCGCCAGTGAGGTCGTTTCTCGACCGCCTGGAACGCGTGGAGCGGAGGCTGGTGGAGCACGCGGAGCGTCCGCTGCCGCCGGGCCTGACCGACCCGGACCCGGGCGCGACCGAGCGCTGGGAAGCCGGCCAGGTGTGGGCCCACCTCGCCGAGTTCCCCGGCTACTGGCTCAACGAAGTCCGCCAGGTGGTGCAAGCGGCGACGGCCGATGGCGAGACTGAGGCGATCCGGTTCGGGCGGACGAAGCAGGACCCGGGCCGCATCGCCGCGATCGAGCTGGAGCGCCGCACCGATGCGGCCGAGCTGCTGCGCCGGGTCAAGGCGCATCTGGCCGATGTCAGCGCAACCCTGCGGGAGCTGGACGAATCGGCCTGGGAGGCGCGCGGGATGCATTCGACGCGCGGCGAGATGACGGTATCCGAGATCGTCGATCGGTTCATCGTCGCTCACCTGGAGGAGCATGCCGACCAGCTCGACGGGTTGGAGCTCGTCACCCTCGACGAGATTCGCCAGGCGGCCGCGCGGATCCGGGGAGTGGCGGTCCACACCCCGCTGCTGAGCTGGGACGAGCGGACGTGGCTGAAGCCGGAGAGCCTCCAGCCGGTTGGCGCCTTCAAGATGCGCGGGGCGTACAACGCCATCGCCTCGCTGACCGATGCGGAGCGCGCCCGCGGGGTGGTCACCTACTCGTCGGGCAACCACGCCCAAGCGGTGGCGCGCGCGGCGCGGCTGCTGGGGGCCAAGGCCACCATCGTCATGCCGGAGTCGGCGCCGCAGATCAAGGTCGACGGCGTGCGCCGCGACGGCGCCGAGATCGAGTTCACCGGCCCGGCGTCCGAGGAGCGGCACCGTGTCGCACTGGAGCGGGTGGCGCGCGACGGGCTGGTCATGATCGAGCCGTACGACGACCGGCGGATCATCGCCGGCCAGGGGACCTGCGGCCTGGAGATCGCCGAGGACCTGCCCGGCGTCACCAGCGTGCTGATCCCGGTGAGCGGCGGCGGGCTGTCGGCCGGCATCGCCACCGCCGTCAAGACCCTCGTGCCCACGGCGCGGGTGATCGGCGTGGAGCCGGAGCTCGCCGCCGACGCGCGCGAGTCACTGCAGGCTGGTGAGATCGTGCAGTGGGACGCGGCGCGCACGACGCGCACCATGGCCGACGGCCTGCGCGTCGAGCGCCTCGGCTGGCTGCCGTTCCTGCACCTGCGCCGCTACATGGATGAGATCGTGACGGTCAGCGAGGAGCAGATGGCCGAGGCCATGCGCCAGCTCGCCGGCAGGGCGCGGCTGGTCGCCGAGCCGTCGGGAGCGGCGGCCATGGCGGCGCATCTGGCCGGCGCAGCCGCGCAGCCTGACGGCGACGAGCGGCGGGTCGTGGTGATCAGCGGCGGCAACGTCGACCCCGCGGCATTCGCGGCGATCCTCGCCGGCTGACTGAGCGTGCCGCGTCGTACACTGGCCGCCCAGTGACAGTCGACGACGCGAAGGCGATCCAGGCGCTCCGCCGCTGCCCCCTGTTTGAGCCTTGTCCGGACGGAACGTTGATCGAGGTCGGACGGCGCCTGCGGCGTCGCCATTTCCGGCGCAACGAGGTGGTGTTCCACCAGGGAGACCCCGGCGACGCGCTGCACGTCATCACGGACGGCGCGGTGAAGATCGTCTTGCCCTCGCCAGAGGGCGAGGAGGCGATCATCGCCACGCTGCGCCCGGGCGACTTCTTCGGGGAGCTGGCTCTGCTGGACGGCCAGCCGCGCTCGGCCACCGCCACCGCGGTTGAGCCGACAGAGACGCTGACCCTGCCGCGCGACGTCTTCCGCGAGCTGGTCGACCATCACCCTGAGCTGCGGGACGCCCTCTTCGCCGCGCTCACCACCCAGCTCCGGCGGCTGACGAAGCACGTGGAGGAGCTGCATTTCCTCGACCTCTCGGGCCGGCTGGCGGCCAGGCTGGCGCGCCTCGGACGCCAGGCGCAGCCGACTGGCTCCGGCCCTCTCGAGCTCGACTGGCCCTACACCCAATCCGACCTGGCCGCCATGATCGGCGGCACCCGGCAGAGCGTGAACCGGCTGCTCGCCGAGCTCATCGAGGAAGGGCTGGTGTCGCTGAACCACGAGCGCCTCGTGGTCCACGATCTCGACGCGCTCGAGCGTCGGGCGGAGCGCTGACTCGGGTCGCTGACCCGGTACGGCGCGACTACTGGACGGAGGCGCCCGCGCCCCAGCGTGCCAGCTCGGCCTCGAGGTCGAGCGGCATGACCGTAGCCTGCTCGGCGAAGTCGCCCCACGCCTCGCGCGGGACCTGCCACATGATCTCGAACTCGTTGCCATCCGGGT
>JBKOZM010000125.1:0-4531 GCA_046725855.1 Chloroflexota bacterium
CTTCCACGTTCCGTACGAGGTCGATGGCTACCTCTCGCCCTTCTTCTCGCCGCTCATTCGACCGGACTGGCTGCCCGCCTGGATCTCGCCGGCGGTGCTGATCCTGTGGATCCCGCTCGGTTTCCGGACGACCTGCTATTACTACAGGAAGGCGTACTACCGCTCCTACTTCGCCGATCCGCCGGCCTGCGCGGTCGGTGAGCCGACCATTCACCGCCGATATGCGATGGAGCGGGCCTTCCCGTTCATCCTCCAGAACATCCACCGCTATTTCCTGTACCTGGCGTTCATCCCGCTCTTCTTCCTGTGGGTGGACGCCTTCTACTCGTTCGTGAACACCGGGCCGCGCCTCGGGCTGGGAAGCCTGCTCCTGCTCGGCAACGCCGCCCTGCTGACCGGCTATTCGCTGTCCTGCCACTCGTTGCGCCACCTGGCCGGCGGTCGGCTCGACTGCTTCTCGTGCGGCGTCGCGGCGCGCGTCCGCTATCGGGCCTGGACGCGCCTGACGGGGATGAACGAGCGGCACCAGCTGTGGGCCTGGGTCAGCCTGGTGTCGGTGGCTCTGGTCGACCTGTATGTGCGGCTCCTGGCTGCCGGGCTGCTGGTGGACCCGGCGATCCGGCTGTGAGCGATCCCTCGCCGAGCCACGAGACGTACGTCCACGACGTGCTGGTCATCGGTGCCGGCGGCGCGGGACTGCGCGCGGCGATCGAGGCCGTGGCGGACGGTGCCTCGGTTGGGCTGGTGTGCAAGTCCCTGCTCGGCAAGGCGCACACCGTGATGGCCGAGGGCGGGGTCGCCGCGGCGCTGGCCAACGTCGCCGCCGACGACTCGTGGCAGACGCACTTCCGCGACACGATGCTGGGCGGCAAGATGCTCAACAACTGGCGCATGGCCCAGCTCCACGCCCAGGAGGCACCGGACCGGGTACGCGAGCTGGAGCGTTGGGGCGCCGTCTTCGACCGGACCCGCGACGGGCGGATTCTGCAGCGGCCGTTCGGCGGACACACCCACCCGCGCCTGGCGCACGTCGGCGACCGGACCGGGCTGGAGATGATCCGCACCCTCCAGGACCGAGCGGTGCAGTCGGGGGTGACGGTGTACATGGAGTGCACGACCACCCACCTGCTGGTGGACGACAATCGCGTGGTCGGGGCGTTCGGCTACTGGCGCCAGAACGGTGAGCCGGTGGCCTTCTCGGCGAAGGCGGTCGTGCTGGCCACCGGCGGCATCGGACGCGCCTACCAGATCACCTCCAACTCGTGGGAGTACTCAGGCGACGGGCACGCGCTCGCGTACCGAGCCGGCGCGGAGCTGATCGACATGGAGTTCGTCCAGTTCCACCCCACCGGCATGGTCTGGCCACCCGGCGTGCGGGGGCTGCTGGTCACCGAGGCCGTCCGCGGCGAGGGCGGCATCCTCCGCAACCGCGACGCGGAGCGCTTCATGTGGAAGTACCTCCCCGACGACCGGCGGCACGAGTACGCAGAGACCGATGACGAGGCCAGCCGCTGGGTCGAGGCTCTCAGCGCAGGCCGCCAGACCGATGCCCGCCAGCCGCCCGAGCTGTCGACGCGCGACAACGTGTCGCGCGCGATCCACACCGAGGTGCGCGAGGGCCGTGGCTCGCCCCATGGCGGCGTCTTCCTCGACATCAGCTACCTGCCGCCCGAGCACGTGCAGCGCAAGCTGCCGTCGATGTACGAGCAGTTCAAGGAGCTGGCCGACGTCGACATCACCGCGGGACCGATGGAGGTCGGCCCGACCTGCCACTACGTCATGGGCGGGGTGCGGGTGGACCCCGAGACGGGGGCGAGCACTCGCACCGGCCTCTATGCCGCCGGCGAGGTGGCGGGCGGCATGCACGGGGCGAACCGGCTGGGTGGCAACTCGCTGTCCGACCTGCTCGTCTTCGGCCGGCGGGCAGGGGCCGCCGCCGCCGGGTTCGCGGCCGATGCCCCAGCGGCCGGTCCGCTCGATCCCGAACAGCTGCGCCGGGCCGAGGCGGAGCTGGCAGAGCCGTTTGAGCGGGCGGGCGGCGAGAACCCGTACCGGCTCCACGCGGACCTGCAGGCGACTATGCAGTCGCTGGTCGGCATCTTCCGGGTCGCGGCCGACCTGGAGACCGCCCTGGAGCGCCTCGCCGACCTGCGTGCCCGCTGGGCGAAGGTGCAGGTGGTGGGGGATCGGGCCTACAACCCGGGCTGGAACCTGTACTTCGAGCTCCAGAACATGCTGATCTGCTCCGAGGCGGTCACCCGCAGCGCGCTGCAGCGCACGGAGAGCCGCGGGGCGCACGCTCGCCTCGACCACCCGGGGACCGACCCGGAATGGGCGCGCCGTAATAGCACGGTGCGGATCGACGGCGACCGGATGCAGGTCACCGGCGAGCCGATCCCCGAGATGCCCGACGAGCTGCGTCGGCTGATCACGGCCTGAGGACGAGCCGATGCCCTTCGCCCGCACCATCGCCTTCCGCCACTTCGACGTGTTTCGTGGCGGCCCGGACGACGAGGGCGCTGTCGTCCAGTACTCCGTCCCCTTCGAGGAGGGGATGGTCGTGCTCGACGCGCTCCACTGGATTCAGGCCAACGAGGCTCCGGACCTGGCGGTGCGCTGGAACTGCAAGGCGGCTAAGTGCGGCTCGTGCAGCGCCGAGGTCAACGGCCGGCCCTCGCTCACCTGCAAGACGCGGATCAGCGACCTCCCCGCCGGTGCGCCGATCCGGGTGGAGCCGATGCGCACCTTCCCGCTCATCAAGGACCTGGTGACCGACGTGTCCTGGAACTACGAGGTGAATAACCGGATCGTGCCGTTCACTCCGCCCGAGGACGCGCCCGAGGAGGCATGGCGCTGGCAGCAGGAGGACATCGAGCGGGTCCAGGAGTTCCGCAAGTGCATCGAGTGCTTCCTCTGCCAGGACATCTGCCACGTCCTGCGCAACCACGAGACGCGGAACCCGTTCATGGGTCCGCGCTTCCTGGTGCGGGTGGCTGCGTTGGACATGCACCCGATGGACCAGGCCGATCGCACCCGCTACCTGAAGGACGAGGGCAACATCGGCTATTGCAACATCACGAAGTGCTGCACCGAGGTCTGCCCGGAGCACATCAAGATCACCGACAACGCCATCATCCCGCTCAAGGAGCGGGTCGCCGATGCTTACTACGACCCGGTTCAGGTCGCCTGGCGTGCGATCACGGGCATCGGTCGCAAGGACGGCTGATCAGCTGCGGATCCTGATCTACACCGATGGCGCGGCGCGGGGCAATCCCGGCCCGGCCGGGGCGGGGGCCATCCTGCGCGACGCCACGACTCGCGAGACGCTGGCCGAGATCGCGCAGTATCTGGGCGTCCGCACCAACAACTACGCCGAGTGGACCGCGGTGGAGCTCGCCCTCGAGGAGGCGCTGCGGCTGGGCGCGACCCACGTCGACCTGCGGCTCGACTCGGAGCTGGTCGCCCGCCAGATCAGCGGCCGGTATCGGGTCAAGCATGCGGACTTGAAGCCGATCCACGCCCGCGTCATGGCCCTGCTCGCCCGCTTCGCGGGCTACACCGTCGGCCACGTGCCGCGCGAGCTGAACAAGGAGGCCGATCGGCTCTCGAACGTGGCCGTCGACAGGGCTCCCTAGGCCCCGGCCCTGAACAGGCGTTCGAATCCTGCCTTTGGATCGGGTACAATCGGTCTCCCTGGAGGCGGCCGGACGGTCGCGGGCGCATCGGTCGAAAGGCCGCGTCCGAGGAAAGTCCGAGCTCCATAGAGCAGGTTCGCGGGTAACGCCCGTCCGCCGTGAGGCGAGGACCAGCGCCACAGTGACGATGCCCGCTCGTTCGCGAGCGGGAGTGAAACGCGGCAAGCTCGAGCCGGAGCAAGACCGAATAGGAGGGCGCAAGGCGGCGTTCGCGCCGCAGCAGGCGGCTCGCTCAGCCCTCGGGTAGGTCGCTCAGATGGATGGCCGTCGCGGCACCCTCGGGTGCCGGCACAGAACTCGGCTTACAGGCCGCTCTCCAGGGACCGTTGCGGGTGACCTTCGCTAATGCTCCGCTGCGGGTCCTTAGCGGACGCTGAGGCGCATGCCTGGGCCACGCCGCGTGTTTGGCCGGCCTTCCCACGCTCGTGGACCGCGTGCGGGAAGCCCTCGCCGCTCGCGAGCGTCCGCTAACGACCTCCACAGGTGCTTTTGCGAGAACTCTTCGCTGCTTCGCGCCCCTGAGCGATTAGTCCTCGTCGGCGCGCCAGACCGTGGTGGCCGTGCAGGCGTTGCAGATGGGGCGGGCCTCGTCCATGGTGCCCAGCGGCAGGGGATAGTCGGGGCCGCCCAAGAGGCAGTCGACCTGGACGGTGGGCAGCTCTCCGCCCGAGACGATCGAGACGTGGCGCACGCGGCAGCGACGGATTCGTCCCGACCGAGGTATCGGGACCCGTTGGCCCCCATCGATCGGATCCAGCGCCACGCGCGAGCCTCCTGGTGCAATCGGCGACGGCCGGAGCCGTGCCGGCGTCCAGCGTAGGCGCCGCCATTCGTCA
>JBKOZM010000126.1:0-7671 GCA_046725855.1 Chloroflexota bacterium
GCTGGCGGCCGGGCTGTACGTGGCCGGCCTGTCGGCCGTGCTGGCCTGGACCGCCGGCCTCGACCGTCGTCGCGTGGCCGACGCCCAGGCCGCGCGGGACTGGTACCTGCTGGCGGCTGCACTGTTCCTGCTGGTCGCGCCCCTCCTGTCATTCACCCTGGTTTCGGCCCTCCGCTAGCATGGCCGCATGACGTTCGCCACGGCCGACGCGCTGCTGGAACGCCTGGACGGCATCGGCCGGGTGGTGGGCGACCGGCTGGCGATCGAGGATGCTGCCCGCTTCCGCGACGAGCTCCTGGACGAGCTGGTCTTCGATGCCGTCTTCCATCCCGACGAGCTGATGCGCGAGGCAGCGCGCTGGCTGATCTGGAGCGCGTCGCAGGCGCTCGGCTGCGGCTCGGCCAGCATCCACGAGCTGTACCTGGCCCGCGGTCGTGGCGACCTGGGCGCAGCGGCCTTCACCGTGCCGGCCATCAACGCGCGGGCCGTGGCGTACCTGACCGCCCGGCAGGCCTTCGCGGCAGCGCTGGAGCGCGACGCGGGTGCGCTCATCTTCGAGATCGCCAAGAGCGAGATGGCCTACACCGACCAGCGTCCGGGCGAGTACAGCATCGTCATCCTGGCCGCCGCGCTACGGGAAGGCTGGCGCCTGCCGGTGTTCGTGCAGGGCGACCACTTCCAGTTCAACGCCACCAAGTGGAAGGCCGATCCGGCGGCTGAGATGGACGGCATCCAGGCGCTGACCCGCGAGGCGATCGCGGCCGGGTTCCTCAACATCGACGTCGACAGCAGCACGTTGGTGGATCTGTCGCTGCCCACGGTGGCCAAGCAGCAGGCGCTGAACGCAGCCAACACGGTGGAGCTGACGCGCCTGATCCGCTCCCTTGAGCCGAGCGGCGTGACGGTCAGCGTCGGCGGCGAGATCGGTGAGGTGGGCAAGACCAACTCGACGGAAGAGGAGCTGCGTGCCTACCTGGACGCCTATTTCGGTGAGCTGCATGGCAGCGGAACGCCAGGGATCAGCAAGGTGAGCATCCAGACCGGCACCAGCCACGGCGGGGTGCCAATGCCTGACGGCAGCGTCGCCCACGTCGACATCGACCTCGACACGATGCGTCGCCTCTCGGCGGTGGCCCGCGACGAGTACGGGCTGGCCGGTTGCGTCCAGCACGGCGCCAGCACCCTGCCCGAGGAGGCGTTCCACCACTTCCCGGCCAATGGCACGGCCGAGATTCACCTGGCGACCGGCTTCCAGAACATCCTGTACGACGGCGGCGGGCTGCCGAGCGAGCTGCGCTCCGAGATGCTGGCCTGGTGCGCCGCCAATTGCGCCGACGAGCGCAAGCCGGACGAGACCGAAGAGCAGTTCATCTACAAGACGCGCAAGAAGGCGATCGGGGCGTTCAAGCGACAACTCTGGACGCTGCCGGCCGAGGCGCGCGAGCAGATCGGGGCGAACCTGCGTACCAAGTTCGGGCTGCTCTTCGACGAGCTGCAGATCGGTGGCACGCGCGAGCTCGTCGAGCGTCACGTGCGACCGGTTGAGCAGACGCGCCCGCTGCCGGCGGCGCTAGGCGGAGCCGCCGCTCGTCCCGTGGCGGCGGGGGCATCGCTCTTCGAGGACGACGGCTCGGGGGAGTAGCCGCAGCCCTAGCCGGCGCCGATCAGCCGCGTCAGGCCGGGCGTCCCGGCCAGCGCGATCAGGCGGCGGACCGCCCTCGGCGAAAGGCGGACCAGGGCATGCAGGGCCTCCGCCAGCTCGTCGGACGACAGGGCATCGGCCAGGTCGATCAGGCGCTGGATGGTAGCGTCGTCCAGGGCCCCGAGCAGCGTGAACAGCTTGGCGGTGATCTTCGGGTCGGCCTCGACGATCAGGCCAACCCCGCGGTCGAACAGCCGCACGAAGCGCAGCAGGTCATCCAGGCGCTGGCTGAGGTCCGCCAGCTCGGCGTCGCCGCCATCTCGCTTCGCGCCCTGACGGGCCAGGTTCACGCAGCGCTCGATAAGCGGCAGCACCGGGTCGGTCTCGCGCTCCTTGCGCGCCAGGGCCACCCGGCGCATCCACTCCCAGTGATCGCCCACGACCTCGTAGGCCGCCGCCGCCGGCCCGCGCTGCCCGCTGCGCCGCGCGTCGGGGCTGCGGTGGATGAGCCCCCACTCCTGGCAGTCGACCAGCGCCAGGCTGGCGGCGCGGTGCGAGAGGCCGAGTGCCCGGCGGATCTCCGGCTCGGTCAGCGGCCCGCCATGTGCCAGGAAGTAGCCCTGCACCGCGGCGGTCGACGGCGCCACGCCCCATGCCGCGCCGATCTCACCCCACGCGGCGGCGAAGGTGCGGCGAATCTGCTCGGCTTCTGCGCTGCTCACAACCGTGTCCCCTGAGGAAGCGGACTGGGATACGTGCTAGGCAACCTTAGCGGGTATCCGGGCGGACCTGCTGGCCCGGTTCATGCAGCCCCGTTGCTGACAGGAGGTGGAGCATGCGTGCCGTCGAATGTCCCTGCGGCGAATACGTCGAGGCACAGAGTGATGAGAAGCTGTTCGAGGAGACGCGCCGCCATGCGGACGAGGCGCACCCGGATCGCTACCAGGACAGCGACCTGAAGACCCTGATCGCGACGTCGGGGTACGACGTGCGCAACGGCGACGGCTGACCCGGGCCGCACACGACGAGGCCCCGACGCGAGGTCGGGGCCTTCGGCTGTCGGGCGAGATGCCTGACTAGTGGCAGCCTCCGGCCTTGGCCGGGGAGCCATCGGTGTTGAACGAGGAGCCGCAGGCGCAGCTGCTGACCGCGTTCGGGTTGTTGATCGCGAATCCGGACCCCATCAGCGAGTCGACGTAGTCGATCTCGGCGCCGTCCACGTACTGCGCGCTGAACGCGTCGATCACGACCGGCACGCCGGCGTGGTCCTCGACGCGGTCGTCGTCGGCGATGCGATCGTCGAAGGCCAATCCGTAGCTGAAGCCGGAGCAGCCGCCGCTCTTGACGAAGAGCCGCAGCGCCGCTTCGGCCTTGCCCTCGCGCGCGCGCAGCTCGACCACCTTCTGGGCGGCCGCCTCCGTGAGCGACACGAGCTGCTCGCCGGTCGGTGCCGGGACGGCCGACGGGGCCGGTGGCGCCGCTGGGGTCGTCTGCGGTGTCGTCTCGGACATCGTCATGGGGTGTTGTCTTCTCCTCTGGCGCGGCGTTGCCGCGTGCTGGGGATAGATCGCTTCGGAAAGTATAGCAGCGGGACCGTGCAACCTCGCAATGGCTCCATCTGGCTACACTTGCCTCCGTCCCACGCAGAAGAGGCGACCCGCCAGTGAAGCTTGCGAGCCGCATGGAGCGGATCGGCACCGAGACCGCCTTCGAGGCGGCCGCCCGCGCCCGTGCCCTGGAGGCGACCGGCCGCAGCGTCATCCACCTGGAGCTCGGTGAGCCTGACTTCGACACGCCGCGCCATATCAGCGAGGCGGCCGTCCAGGCCCTGCTCGATGGGCGCATGACGCACTACCCGCCCGCAACCGGGATCGCGCCACTCAAAGAGGCGATCGTCGCCGACGTTCGGCGCTGGAAGGGGATCGAGGCGACACCGGAGCAGGTGATCGTCACGCCCGGCGCGAAACCGATCATGTTCTACGCCATGCTCGCCCTGGTGAACGAGGGCGACGAGGTCATCTACCCCAATCCGGGCTTCCCGATCTACGAGAGCATGATCCGCTACGTCGGCGGGACGGCGGTGGCGGCTCCGCTGCGCGAGGCGAACGACTTCCGGATGGACGTGGAGGAGGTGGCCAGCCTCGTCACCGAGCGAACCCGGATGATCGTCATCAACTCGCCCCACAACCCCACCGGCTCGATCCTGACCACCGAAGACCTGCATCGGATCGCGCAGATCGCCGTCGAGCGCGACCTGGTGGTGCTGGCCGACGAGATCTACGGCCGGCTGCAGTACGAGGGGGAGCCGCTCAGCATCGCCACTCTGCCCGGCATGGCGGAGCGGACGATCACCCTCGACGGTTTCAGCAAGACCTACGCGATGACCGGCTGGCGCCTCGGTTATGGGATCGTGCCTGACTGGCTGGTGCCCTCGTACAGCCGGCTGGTGATCAACAGCGTCAGCGGCACGAGTGCCTTTGCCCAGGGAGGCGCGGCGGCCGCGCTGACCGGGCCCCAGGATGAGGCGGAGGCCATGCGCGCGGAGTTCATGGCGCGCCGCGAGCTGATCGTCGCCGGGCTGAACGCCATCCCTGGCGTGAGCTGCATCATGCCGCACGGCGCGTTCTACGCCTTCCCGAACGTCGGCAGCTTTGGCCCCAGCTCCAGCCAGATTGCCGACCACCTGCTGTACGACGCCGGCGTGTGCGGTCTGGCCGGCACCGCCTTCGGCGAGCACGGGGAAGGCTACATCCGCTTCAGCTATGCGAACAGCCGCGAGAACATCCGCGACGCGCTGGAGCGTATCACCGGCTCGCTGGCGAGGCTGGAGCGCACGGGCGAGCTGGTCGACGCCGGATCGGTGACCGCCGGATCGGTCCGTTAGCAGACATGACGGCCACCCGACCCGACACCGTCGAGCGGCTCCATGAGCGCGCGACGGCGTCGTTCGAGCAGTGGGAGGCCGTCAAGGAGGTCATCGACGAGTCGATCGACCTGGCCCTGAACTACCGGCAGAGTGGGCACCCTGGGGGATCGCGCTCGAAGGTCCACCTCTTCCTGTCGCTGCTGCTGTCGGGCGCCATGCGCTGGGACATCCGGCGGCCGTGGCTGCCGTTCGCCGACCGCTTCGTCCTGTCGGCCGGGCACACCGTTCCGCTCGTGTACGCCACCCTGGCCGTCCTGAACGAGACACTGCGGGCACGCGCCGAACGCGACTCGGACCCGCGCTTCGCCTTCCCCGACGACGGTCGCTGGGCCCTCACCTGGGAGGACCTGCTGAAGCTCCGCCGCCGCGGCGGGCTGCCCGGGCACGCCGAGATGGAGGGCAAGACCCTCTTCCTGAAGTTCAACACCGGCCCCTCCGGCCACGGCATGCCGCCCTCGGCCGGGGAGGCGGCCGCCCTCAAGCTGGCCGGCTGCGAGGAGGTCAAGGTCTTCGTGGTCGAGGGCGAGGGCGGGCTGACGCCAGGCGCCAGCCACGAGACGCGCAACAGTGCCTGGGGCCTCGGCCTGTCGAACCTCGTCTTCCTGGTGGACTGGAACGACTACGGCATCGACGACCCGGCCGTCTCGAGCGTGGTCCACGGCAGCCCCGAGGAGTGGTTTCGGGTCTACGGCTGGCGGGTGAACGGCACGCCGGACGGCTCGGAATGGGAGCCCGTGACGCGCGCCGTGCTGGAAGCGGCGCGCGGCGAGAACCCCGAGCGCGTGCCCAGCATGGCCTGGTTCCGCACGCGCAAGGGCCGAGGCTACGGCAAGTACGACAACAAGAGCCACGGCACGCCCCATCCCATGAACTCGCCCGAGTTCTGGGCGGTGCGCAAGGAGTTCATGGAGCGCCACGGCGTGACCTACCTGGGCGTCGATGAGGAGGCGCCGTCGGACGCCGCCGAGCGTGACGCGCAGGCGCGCGCGAACTTCGAGGTCGCCATGGGCGTCCTGCGCCGGGACGAGGCGCTGGTGGACGCCATCAGCGACCGGCTGATCGAGGTGGCGGCGACCGTCCCGCAGCACGTCGCCGGCTTCAACCTGGGAGGCCGAGGGCCGCAGATCTTCGACGATCCTCGCTTCACCGACGCGCACAGCTATCCAGCGGCGATGTGGAAGAGTCCGGGCGAGAAGGCGCCGAACCGGGCGGCGCTCGCAACGTGGGGATCATGGGTCAACGCCACTGCCAAGGCCGACTACGACCGCCCGCTCTTCATCGCCTGTTCGGCCGACCTGGCCGAGTCGACCAACATCGCCGGTTTCGCCAAGGGTTGGGAGGATCTGCCCGGCTGGGGCTGGTACCAACGCGACGACAACCCGCGCGGCGCGCTCCTGCCGCAGCAGATCACCGAGTTCACGAACGCCGGCGTGACGGTCGGGATCGCCACCGTCAACCTGGCGGATGACCCGATGGCGGCCTTCAACGGGTTTTGGGCAGCCTGCTCGACCTACGGCTCGTTCTCGTACCTCAAGTATGGCCCGATGCGGCTATTCAGCCAGCTGGCCCAGGACTGCCAGCTGCGCGTCGGCAAGGTGCTCTGGGTGGCCGGGCACTCCGGCCCGGAGACGGCAGAGGACAGCCGCACCCATTTCGGCATCTTCGAGACCGGCGTCACCCAGCTCTTCCCGGAGGGCCACGTCATCGACCTGCATCCGTGGGAGCACAACGAGGTGCCCGTGCTGCTGGCCGCGGCGCTGGCCACCGACGTCCCGATCGTGGCCCTGCACCTGACCCGGCCCGCGATCGACATTCCGGACCGCGAGGCGCTGGGCATGGCCTCGCACTTCGAGGCGGCGCGCGGCGCGTACGTGCTGCGGCCGCCGTCAGGCGACGGGCTGCCGGCGGGCACGGTCTACGTGCAGGGAACCATGAGCACTGCCAACGTGGTGAAGGTGCTGCCCGAGCTGGACCGGCGCGGCCTGAACGTTCGCATCGTGGCCGCGGTCAGCCCGCAGCTGTTCCGCCGCCAGGACGCCGCCTACCGCGACGCGATCTGCTCGGCGGCCGACCGCTGGGACGGGATGGCGATCACGAACCGCGCCTTCAAGCTGATGCGTGACTGGGTCGACGGCCCGATCGCCGAGGAGTACTCGCTCTCGTCGGACTGGGACGATCAGTGGCGGACCGGAGGGACGGTCGACGAGGTGATCGACGAGGCGCATCTCGGCCCCGAGCACATCGTGGCCGCCATCGAACGCTACGTTCGCGACCGCGACGTGCGCCTGCGGCGGCTACACGAGCTGGTCGACGCCATCGAGCGCACGAGCTGAGCGCTAGAAACATGCCAGAGCTGCGGCCGCATCCTTACGAGCACCAGGCTCCGCACCGCCCGGCGCGCCTGCCGCGCCGCACCCGGCCGCCGCCCGAGCGGCCGCAGCCGCCTGACCTGCGCCTGCTGCTCTTCGTGGGGATCGCCCTGGCGGCGGTGCTGGCGGCGCTCGCCACGCCCTATCTGGTCAGCTACCTGATCCAGGTCCTGTTCGGAAGCTGATCGGTCAGATCCTGGCGGTCCAGACCAGGATCTGGCCGTATGCCACCTTCACCTTGGGGCGGGCCAGCGGCGGCAGCTCGATCGGGTAGGCCTCATTGTCACCACGGTATGGCCCCTCCTCCTGCCAGCGCTCGCGCCCGTTCGCCAGCCAGCCTCGCAGGTTGAAGCTGGCGCCGTGGCACGGGCAACGCAGGTCGCGCCAGGCGGGGCGGTATTGGAGCTGACAGCCAAGGTGGGTGCAGGATGCCGAGAGGGCCCGGACCTCGCCGGCGTCGTTCACCACGAACCCGTCGAAGGCGCGCGACGAGAAGCGCACCACCTGGCCCTCCGCAAGGTCGGAGAGGGCGGCCACCCGCACCCACTGGCCCTCGCCGCCGACCAGGTCGGCATCCCTCCAGCCGTCCGCATCCAGCACCTCGCGCAGGGCGGTGAGCCCGGCGGCACCGGCGGCCAGGCCGGCCGCGGCGGCCACGCCGGCCGCCAGCAGCTCGCGACGCGTCAGCCGCATCCGCCCCCGTCGTTCCGACGGCTCGGCCGCCTGACCGGCGC
>JBKOZM010000127.1:0-3609 GCA_046725855.1 Chloroflexota bacterium
GCCGAGCTCGGAACCGATGATTCCGCCCACGGCGACCGAACCGAGCCACAAGGGGATGGCGGCCGGAATCGAGCCCACGGCCGCCAGGTTGCCGGCCAGGCCGGAGATCGAGTTGGCGAGGATGAAGAGCGCCGACGTGCCAGCCGCGAACCGGGTCCCCGCCCAGCCGGCGGCGATCAGCAGCGGAGTCAGGAATATGCCGCCGCCGGTGCCGGTCAGTCCGGCCAGCAGCCCGATGACCGCACCACTGGCTGCCGCCAGCGGCCATGGCGCGCGCGGCGCGTACTCGTCACCCGCGCGACTGGCCGTGATGCCGAAGCGGATGGCCGCCACCAGCAGGACCGCCCCGACCATCGGCCGGTAGATCTCGGCCGGCAGGGTGATGGTCCCTCCCAGGAAGGCGGCCGGCACCGATCCGACCAGAAAGGGAAACGCCGAGAGCGGCCTCACGAAGCCGGCGCGCGCGAAGCGGAGCGTGACGATGCTCGCCACAAGGATGTTCAGGACTAGCGCGGTTGGCCGCATCTCTCCCGGGGACAGGCCGACCAGCGCCATGGCGGCCAGGTACGCCGACGCGCCGGCGTGGCCGACCATGCCGTACAGGATCGCGGCCGCCAGGAAGAGGACGGCCAGGAGGAGCGCCTGGTCCATCGGCTTGGGATCGTAGGCGAGTTGCGGCTACGCTTGACGGCATGTACGAGAGCGATGCGGAGCTCGTCGAGCTGCAGCGCATGTTCGACGTGTACCTGGCGCACGCCAACCCGCACATGACCGGGATCGTCACCGCCCGGCGGCGGTTGAGCGCGCGCCAGGTGGTGCGGCACCTGACCGGGATCAAGCACGTCGCCTTCGCAACGGTCACGCCCAAGGGCGAGCCCCGCGTTTCGCCGCTGGACACCCTGTTCATCCGGGGCCGATTCACGCTTTCGACCGGGGGTCGCGCCGCCCGACTGCGTCACCTGCGCGCCAACCCGGCCTGCAGTGCCGTCTACCTCGAGGCGGACAAGATCGCCGTGGTCGTCAACGGCGTCGTCGAGTGGATCGGACGCGATCACATCGACCACGACGAGATCCATGGCACCTGGCAGGAGGCGTACGAGTCGGATCCCTACGACTGGGGCGACGAGATCGTCTTCTTCCGGATTCAGCCCTCGTCGATGTGGGCCTACGCCTTCCACCCCGAGGACTTCCCCGAGTAGCTCAGCCGGCGGCCGCCTCGCCGAACAGGGTGCCCATCACCCGGGCGGCGGTGGGAAAGGCGTGGATCGTGTCGGCCAGCACGGCCAGCGGCGTGCGCAGCTTCACCGCCAGGACCGCCTCGTGGATCATCTCGCTGACGCCCGGTCCGGCGGCAAAGGCCCCGATGAGCGTGCCGGAGCCGCGGTCGACCACGATGCTGATATGGCCCTCAGCCTCGAGGACGTAGCCCTTGGCCGTTTCGGCCAGGTCCTGGGTCAGCTCCTCCGCGTCCAGTCCGAGCTCGTGCGCCTCGCCCAGCTGCAGGCCGACCGATGCGCTCTCGGGGTCGGTGTAGGTGGCCCGCGGGATCGATCGAAGGTCGGGGACCACGTCCTCGCCGAGCGCGATGCGCGCAGCCATCTCCCCCTCGTAATGGCTGACGTGGGTGTGCATCTCGGGACCGGCCGGGTCGCCGGCGGCGTACACGCCATCGGCGATGCGCAGCCGCTCGTCCGGGTGCAGCCGACCCTCGGAGGTGTCTGCGCCGACCGTTTCGAGCCCGAGCTCGGCCAGCGGGTAGTCGCGCCCGATTGCCAGCAGCACGGCGGCGCCCTCGGCGGCGGAGCCGTCGTCGAGGTCGACACGGTGGCGACCGCCGGGCTCGCCCGCGTGGGCACGGACCGTGTGGACCCCTGTGCGAACCGTCACCCCGTCGCGGCGCAGGGCTCGGGTCAGGACCTCGGCGCTGCGCGGATGGTCGCGCGCCAGGATGTGCGGATGTGACTCGATCAGGGTGACGGGCACGCCGTAGCGTGCGTACACCTGGGCCAGCTCCACGCCGGTGGGGCCGCCACCCAGGATCAGGAAGCTGTCGGGCAGCTCGCGGGTCGAGGTCGCCTCGCGATTCGTCCAGAACGGCACCGAGTCAAGGCCGGGGAGATCTGGGACCTTGCTGCTCGAGCCGACGGCGACGAGGACGGCGCCGGCCTGGAGGTCGTGCTCGCCGTCGTCCATCGTCACGTGGACGCGGCCTGGACCATCCAGCCGGGCGGTGCCGCGCAACGTGGTTGCTCCTGCCTCGTCGAGATCGCTGCGGTGCTTGTGGTCGTCGGGGTAGTCGATCCCCTCGCGGTTGATCATCCAGTCGCGGCGCTCGCTGGCCCTGGACCACGGGTAGTCTCCGCCGATGGCGTGGACGGCCGCGGCATGCAGCAGGGCCTTGGATGGCATGCAGGCCCAGAATGCGCACGAGCCGCCGAACAGGTCGCGGTCGATGACGGCCACCGATGCGCCCCGCTTGCGACCCAGAAACGCAGCCGCCTCGCCGGCGGCGCCGGCGCCGATGATCACCAGGTCGAATCGCTCCACCCCGGCATGATAGGGAGCCCGGGCGTGCCACTGGTGCCGACGAAGGCCGTGCGCTATCCTGTCGCGACCATGAAGGATCTGCTGAGCCGCCTGGAGGGCGAGCCCTGCACCTGTACGCGGCGGGGAGCCGTCGCGTAGCAGCCCGCGCCGCGCCAGCGGCGCCATCGGTCCTTCGCCCAGACGCTCCTCGCTCCTGTCTCAGGTTCATCGTGCCCACCGAGGAGTCGCCACATGCTCGCCATCAGACGTACCCGACCGTTGACCATCCCTGCCGCCACCGCCCCCGAGGCTCGACCCGTGTCCGGTCGATGGATCGATCCGCGCGGACAGCGCTTCGGGGCGGCCACCTCGGCCATCACGCTCGCCATCGGCCTCCTGCTCGGCGCCTGGCCCGTCGTGGCCCTCGTCGGCCTCATCCTCGCCCTGTCGGCAGGGTTGGGGACGCGCTGGTTCATCTTCAGCCGGCCCTGGCCGGCAGTGCGCCGAGCAGTCGGGCTTGGCCCATCGGAGCTCGAGCATGAGATGCCGCCCCGCTTCGCTCAGGCGCTGGGCGGCACCTTCCTGGCGCTGAGCCTGGCCCTCCTGGCGGCTGGGCTCACGCCATGGGGTTGGCTGCCGGTGGTCGCGGTGATCACACTGCAGGTACTGCTCGCCGCCACCGGCTTCTGCCTCGGCTGCCGGCTCTTCTTCCTGCGTTGGTGGGTGCCCGACCTGTTCGCGCGGCTGGTTGGCCGCGGCATTCGACGCGAGGCGCTGATCAGGGTCGACGTACCGAAGGACGCCTGAGGGTCAGACCGAGGTCAGCCGGCCTGCTGCGCGACCTGACGTCGCCCCTGGCTACGGCTGTGGCTGACGGCGCAGTAGCCCTGCGCCAGGGCTTCGATCTCCGCGGCCGAGATTGGCTTGTCCAGCGCGGGGGCGCGGATGCTCAGCAGCCGATCCGAGGTCAGCAGCACCACCGGAACCCCCGGCGCCAGCCGGCGCATCTCGCGCTCGAGGCCCCAGCCGTCCAGGCGCGGCATCAGCACGTCGGCGATGACGAGACACGGGCGCAGGCCATCT